>CAZQFD010000105.1:0-4275 GCA_964592535.1 uncultured Lachnospiraceae bacterium
GACATTTGCGGACGCGTGGCTCTTAGACGGGCATATAGAGGAAGGCCCTGCCAATATAGCCTACGAGCTCACTTTCCTCGCCATGGCGATATTCGCGCTCATATACCTTAAGGGCGTAAAAAAGCAAAGGCTCGTGGCTTCCGTGGGAGAACTCAAAACCCTAGAGCTCCCGAAGATGCTTGCCGCCGTGTCTGAGACAGCAGGGCAGTTCGCCTACATTTATGCGCTCTCCGCGAACGCGATACTTTCGGCTCCGCTCATCTCAGCCTACTGTGTGCTCTCCATGATATGGAGCAGGATATTCCTTAAGGAAAAGCTGAGCCGCGGGCAGTACATTTCCATCGCGGTCGCCGTCGCGGGCATCATATTGCTCGGCTTCGGAGACGCCTGAGGCGGACGATATAGGAGGGAAACATTGATATATGAGATAGTAGCCGAAGACGGCGGGGCCAAGTCGGCTCATGTGGAGACTGTACACGGCGTCATAGAGACGCCTGTATTTATGAACGTGGGGACGGTAGGAGCCATAAAAGGTGCAGTGTCCTCTATGGACCTTAAAGAGATAGGCTGTCAGGTAGAGCTGTCAAATACTTATCATCTGCACGTCCGCACGGGAGACGAGCTCATAAAAGAGCTTGGCGGCCTGAGGCGATTCATGAATTGGGACGGCCCGATGCTCACCGATTCGGGCGGGTTCCAGGTATTCTCCCTGACCTCGCTTCGGAAGATAAAAGAGGAAGGCGTCTATTTCAATTCACATATAGACGGCAGGAAGATATTTATGGGGCCCGAGGAAAGTATGCGGATCCAGGCAAACCTCGGCTCCACCATAGCCATGGCCTTTGACGAATGCCCTCCGGCGCTCGCTGAGCGCGGCTACATAGAGCAGTCCGTAGCGAGGACGACGAGGTGGCTTAGGCGCTGTAAGGACGAGATGAATAAGCTCAATTCCCTCTCTGATACCGTAAATAAGGAGCAGCTCCTGTTTGGCATAAACCAAGGGGGCATACTCCATGATGTGAGGACAGATCACGCAAGAAAGATCTCGGAGCTGGAGCTTGACGGCTATGCCGTAGGAGGACTGGCCGTAGGCGAGACGCACGAGGAGATGTACTCGGTGCTCGACGCTGTGGTGCCGGAGCTCCCCCGTCGTAAACCTGTCTATCTCATGGGAGTGGGCACCCCGCTCAATATCATCGAGGGCGTATATCGGGGAGTCGACTTCTTCGATTGCGTATATCCGAGCCGCAACGGACGCCACGGACACGTCTATACCAAGCTCGGAAAGCTCAATCTTATGAACAAGCGTTTCGAGAAGGATATGAGGCCGATAGAGGAGGGCTGTGATTGCCCCGCGTGCAGGCATTATTCGAGGGCATATATCCGCCATCTTTTGAAGGCTGGGGAAATGCTCGGTATGCGTCTTTGTACCTTGCATAATTTATATTTTTATAATAAAATGATGCAAGATATTCGCGCGGCGATAAGGGAAGGCAGATTTGAAGCCTACAGAAAAGAGATGACCGAGTCGCTTACGAACGGAGAGCAGGCTTAAAGCCGAAGAATGGTCTAAGGAGATATTGGAGGGATCAATCAAATGGATAGTATGGTCATGGTCGTTATTTATTTTGTATTTATTTTTGCGTTATTCTATTTTGTCGGAGTAAGGCCTCAGAAGAAAGAACAGAAAAGGCATAATGAGATGCTCAGCAATATGGCTATCGGGGATTACTGCCTGACTACGAGCGGATTTTACGGACAGGTCATAGACATCACGGATGAGATGGTCATCGTAGAGTTTGGCAATAAAAACTGCCGTATCCCCATGCTGAAGTCTTGCATACAGTCTCTCGAAAAAGAAGATGCTCTGGTGAAGGGCTCCTCGGAAGAAGGGAAGTAAGCGAGGCAGAGATCTGGATGGCAGCTTTCTTCAGGCATAGACAAGATCGTAATATTTCTATAACAGGACTTTTACAGTGTCGGTGTATTCAAATGCACCGACATTTTTTATGCCGGTAAAGCATATTTCAGATATATCCATAGATGATGCTCGTCGTATATAATAGTGAAAAAGACGAAGGAGAAGATATATGATCGTAAAAGATGTTACATTATTAAATAAAGATCTCGAGACTATCCCGCATAGAGACGTGCGGATAGAGGACGGTCGCTATAAGGAGATAGGGACCGGTCTTACCGCAAAACCCGGCGAGGATATCATAGACGGTAAAGATAAGCTCATGATGCCCGGCTTTTATAATACGCACTGTCATCTTCCGATGACGCTTACCAGAGGGTTAGGGGAGGGCCTCACGCTCCATGATTGGCTGAACGATGCCATGTTTCCGTTTGAGGGCAGGATGGGGCCTGAGGATTGCTATTACGGTGCGTTGCTCGGGATCATGGAGCTTCTGTCGAGCGGCTGCGTATCCGTATCGGATATGTATTTCCATATCCTCGAGATAGCCGAGGCCGCGCATGAGTCAGGGATAAAGGCCAATATCTCTCACGGCCTAAGCCGAAACGCCGGCACAAAGCCCAAGGATCTAAAGGGATATAAGGACACGCTCCTTTTGATAGAAAAAGTAAAGGGATGGACAGACGGTCGCATAAAGGCAGACGTGGGTCTGCACGCCGAATACACAGCCGATGATGAGCTGGTGAGCGCGGCGGCGGAGCTTGCCAAAAACTATGGTCTTAGGATCCACACTCATATCTCGGAGACGGCAAAGGAGCACGAGGAATGTAGGGAACGTCACGACGGCCTTACCCCTGTGCAATATATGAAGTCTTTGGGGATATTTGATGTCCCTGTATTATGCGCGCATTGCGTGTATGTGGACGATGAGGACATGAGGACGATCGCGGACGCGGGCGCTGCCATATCGCACTGCGTATCTTCAAATCTTAAGCTGGGAAGCGGTATCGCGCCCGTGTATAAATTTATTGAGCGGGGCATAAATACGGTCATAGCCACGGACGGGGCCAGCAGTAATAACAATTTGAACCTCATGGAGGAGATACATCTGGCTTCACTCACACAAAAGGGCGCTTTCAGAGACCCCTTGCTCCTTCCTGTGAGCATGACGCTTAAAATGGCTACGGTAAACGGCGCCAAGGCACAGGGAAGAGAAGATTGCGGTGTGATAGAAGAAGGGTATAAGGCCGACTTTATCCTTATAGATATGGATAAGCCCCACCTCGTGCCTAGACACGACATTCCTTCAAATATCGTAAATTCCGCTCAGAGTGCAGACATATATATGACTGTCGTAGACGGGAATGTAGTCTATAAAGACGGAGAGTTCCTTAAGATAGACAGAGAAAGAGTCATGTACGAGGCACAAAAGTGTGTGGAGCGAATAAAGGCTGAGCTATAACAGTGACTAGATTCGTTTATAAACTAAAAACCTATAATTTATATCCTTATAATGTTTTTCTTCGCTCCTGGATATGAGCTTAAGCTCCGGTATCTTGCTCAGATCGGGGTAGAAGGTATCGGCTTCACCTTTGCAGTCGTTTACTGTGACATAAAAGGTATCGCAATGGGGGAGCAGGAGTCTGTAAATGCTTTCGCCCCCGATGACGAATACATTGGAGCTATCCTCAGGCAGGACAGAAAAAAGCTCACTAAGAGAGCAGACATAGATAAGCTCGGTCTCGAGATCCTCCTCGGAACGGGCTTTTTCTATGGACGCATTGAAGTTGCCGTCTAAGCTTTCCCCATAGCCATGTGAAGGATCTGCCGATCCGGACGGGATATTTTTAGTGAGCACGATATTTTTCCTTCCTTTGAGCGGCCTTCCGCTCGGGAAAGACTCGAGCGTCTTTCGCCCCATGACTACGGTCTTTCCGAGAGTCATCTCCTTGAAAAAACTCATATCCTCGGGTATATGGCAAAGCAGCTCGCCGTCCTTACCTATGCCGAGAGAGGTACTTATGTTTACTATCTGATTCATCGTTCGTTTTATCTATCCGCTACATCGTCCTGCGGTGTTCATCGATACCATACGGTCGTATTCATCAGGCAATGAATATTGAGATATTCATATCATATACATTTTCAAAGCCGCCTACAGAGTGGAAGGCCCGCGATTTTCAATCTTTATCACGACAGGTTCTCTCCGCCCGGCTGTATGTGATAAGGCTTTCATCCTTTCGGTTTATTTTCCTCTCCCCATAAACATAGCTGATCCAGCACATCCATCAATGATCTTCCCCGTTCACTCAAGCTATATTCCACTTTCGGCGGGATCTGAGGATATTCTGTCCTGA
>CAZQFD010000106.1:0-4261 GCA_964592535.1 uncultured Lachnospiraceae bacterium
CGACTTTCGCAAGCTGCTTTATCCCTTTTCCGTAACGCGAGCCTATGCCCGCCGGCATTATGACCAGAGCTGTTTCTTTCATATTTGACATATTGTTTCTCCGTATAACAGACTGCCGCAGAGCTTCTTCGTCTGCGGCAAATTTTGACAATTTCGATTATAATGGCTTATCTATAAATTGTCAAAGATAATATTTCGCAGAGCTCATAATACTTTGCGGGATCAAACTACTCATATCTCACAGACCTCTTCATACTCTATCCCAGAGCAACGTCCAGCACCATCATAAGCGCGAAGCCGAAGGCAAAGCCCACGGTACCGATATTACTGTGTTCGCCCTCGTTCGACTCCGGTATCAGCTCCTCCACCACCACATAGATCATGGCCCCGGCCGCGAACGCTAGCATATACGGAAGGAGCGGCTCTATAAAGCTCGTGAGGAGGATGGTGAGCACCGCGCCTATCGGCTCTACTATGCCGGACAATAGACCCATGAGGAAAGCCCTGTTTTTAGATCTCCCCTCGTTTAAGAGCGGCATGGAGATGATCGCGCCTTCAGGGAAGTTCTGTATAGCTATACCTATAGCAAGCGCGAAGGCTCCCGCCATGCTTATGCTCTCGCTGCCCGAGAGCCAGCCCGCGAAAAGTATGCCTACCGCCATGCCCTCCGGTATGTTGTGAAGAGTAACGGCAAGCACGAGCATACTCTTTTTCGGAAGGTCGGTCTTAGGGCCTTCGGCCTGCATATCCATGTGCATATGCGGGATCGTCTTGTCCAAAAAGAGCAAAAAGCCCATACCAAGGAGCAGCCCCACAGTAGAGGGGATGAATACGAGCCTCTCCGAGAAAAGATCCGCGGATAGCTCCATCGCCGGTATCAAAAGCGACCATACCGAAGCCGCGATCATCACGCCCGAGGCAAAGCCGAGCAGGGCCTTTCTAAGCCTGTCGCTCATCCCATCCTTAAGTATATATACGCCGGAGGCTCCGAGGAGCGTCCCCAAAAACGGTATCGATACCCCTATGACTGTCTGTAAAAGCATATCTCTTTTTCCTCATGTTTATCATATCATCATGTATGTAGATCTTCACCCCTATATGCATCAAAAGCTGTTCGATGTCTCGAACAGCCTTTGACTAATAGATGTATGGAGATATGTATGAGTATATGTAGTCGGGAGTCGACTGATACTTATCAGCCTCTCGCCGCTTCTACCGATGATCTGGTATACTTTCTCGTATCCTTATAAGGATCCGGTCTGAACAGCAGGAACAGTAATATCGCGAGTATCACTATCGCTACTACGGTCCAAACACTGAAAGCTACCATGCCAAGCAGTAACCCGCCTACCTGGTATATTATCATTGCTACGCAGTACGCGAATACATTCTGATAGATGATAGCAAACCAGAACATCTTCCTCGACTGCAATTGCTGTGCCATCGTCGCGATAGCCGCGAGACAAGGCGAGTTGAGCAGGTTGAATACCAAGAACGAGAATGCCGCTACCGCTGTAGGGAACCAATCCATGATGGCCGCCGCTACTACGTCTGTCTCCTCGGCAAGCTCCTCCGATACGTTCGCGAGGACGCCCATGGTGGAAACTATGGCTTCCTTAGCCGTGAATCCCGCTATGGAAGCCGCAACAGGCTGCCACTCGCCGAAACCCAGAGGTATGAAGATCCAAGCTATGGCGTTTCCGAGATAGGATATAAGCGAATCATTAGAATCCTCTACTAATCCGAAAGCTCCATCCGCGAAACCGAAAGAGGAAAGGAACCACATGACTACGCAAGCTACGAACAGGATCGTACCGGCCTTTACAAGGAAGCTCTTAAGTCTCTCCCAAACATGAAGGAGCACCGTCTTTGCCTGAGGTATATGGTACGCCGGAAGCTCCATTACGAAAGGAGCGGGCTCTCCGGAGAAAGGCTTCGTCTTTTTGAGTATGACTGCGGAAACGATAACAGCTATTATTCCTATAAAGTACATTATGGGAGCCAAGAACGCGCCGAAGGTGGCAGATCCCGTAGAATAGCTTCCGAGCACGCCCGCTATAAGAGCTATAACGGGGAGCTTGGCTCCGCAAGGAACATAGGTAGCCGTCATGATAGTCAGCCTTCTGTCATTCTCCTGCTCTACCGTCTTAGATGCCATGATGCCGGGGATGCCGCAACCGGAGGAGATAAGGAGCGGGATAAAGCTCTTACCCGAAAGTCCGAAATGCCTGAATACCCTGTCCATGACGAAAGCTATACGAGCCATATATCCTACGTCCTCAAGTATGGAAAGAAGGAGGAAGAGGAGGGCCATCTGAGGCGCGAAGCCCAGCACGGCTCCCAATCCGCCTACGATACCGTCTACGATAAGGCTCTGGATAAAGTCGCCCGCGCCTGCCGATTCAAGGAGCGAAGCTACGAAGTCCTGTATAGCTACGACGAAAGTATCGTTCGTCCAGTCTGTCATAACGGTGCCGACTGTGGTGACCGTTACATAATATACGAGTATCATGACTAACGCAAATATCGGGAGTCCCAATGCCCTGTTAGTAACTATGCTGTCTATCTTATCCGAAATGGACATACCGATACTGGCCTTCTTGACAGACTTCTTGCATACGTCCTGGATGTAGATATATCTCTGGTCGGTGATGACGGCTTCAGCCTCGTCATCATGAGCCTGCTCGAGCTCTTTCGTATACTGCTCGAACTTGTTACCTTTAGAGAGGCCGAGTTCCTTCAGTACTCTGCCGTCCTGCTCGAGCAGCTTTATCGAGTACCACCTCTTCTCGTCGGCGGGTATGTTATCAGGAAGCTCGGCCTTTATCTTTGTGAGCATCCCCTCCACATCCGACTGAAAGATAGTCTTATCGTAGACCGCAGAACGATCCATATCTTTAGCCGTCTTTGCAGTCTCGGTAGCCACAGAGATGAGTTCTCTTAGTCCGGTGCCCTTGAGCGCCGAAGTCTCGACTACGGGCACACCGAAGATGTCGGAAAGCTTCTTCCTATCTATAGTGATATCGTTCTTCTTGAGCAGATCGGTCATGTTGAGAGCGATGACTACAGGCACGCCCGTCTCGATGATCTGCGTCGTAAGATAGAGGTTTCGTTCAATGTTAGTAGCGTCGACGATGTCAATGACTACATCCGGCTTTTCTTTAAGGATGAAGTCAGCCGACACCACTTCCTCCAATGTATAAGGTGAAAGCGAATAGATCCCCGGCAGGTCTACTATCTCTATCTCGTCGGAGCCTGGGTCCTTCAGCTTACCGCTCTTTTTCTCTACTGTTACGCCGGGCCAGTTGCCCACATATTGATTGGCTCCCGTAAGCTCGTTGAACATAGTCGTCTTTCCGCAGTTAGGGTTTCCGGCCAATCCAAATCTCAATTTCATAAACTGCCTCCTACATAAAATGTTTTCGAGGTCAAGTACTAATTTGTATAACGCAAAGCTTTTTACTCATACACAGACGCAAATTAGTTTTACCTAACCCGAAGCCCAAAAAAATGGCCAAGTCTCAACACATTTCGCGTCGCTCAGCCTACCTCTTCGACCTCGACACACTCGGCGTCATTCTTCCTCAGCGACAGCTCGTATCCGCGCACGGTAAGTTCCACCGGATCGCCAAGAGGAGCGACTTTCCTTACATAAAGCTCACTGCCCTTGGTGATGCCCATGTCCATGATCCTACGCTTGTAAGCACCTTCACCGTCGATCCTGAGCACTTTCACCGTCGAGCCGACTCTGGCCTCTTTAAGTGTCATCTTCAGACCTCCCTACATATTGATATAAGCATTTGGAAAGGGACCATTTCATCTCGCCTTATCACGGCCCGATCCCCTTTGGAATGCCTTAAACATGGATATGACTGGCCTGCTCTTCATTGACAGCGACCCTCGTATCCTTCACAGCGAGTATAACATTGCCTGAGATCTTGGAAACTACCGTCACCTCCGTACCGGGATTAAATCCCATGGCGTTAAGATGTGACTTTACATCACTCGAACCGGTCAGCTTCTGTATGACATATGTGCTTCCGGCCGTCCCCATAGATATGGGCATTTAAGACTCACCTCCGTTAGTTTCTTCTAACTTCTTAATGTTAGCACCGTAGTGCCTCAATGTCAATATATCTGCAGGATTTTGTTAATTTTTTCGTAAAAAAACTGAGGCCGCTAAGGCAGATCTCGATCCTTTTGCCATAAACGGAAGCTTAAGTCTCCCTCACCGCGCAATCATCACAAAGACCGCAGGCGG
>CAZQFD010000107.1:0-4236 GCA_964592535.1 uncultured Lachnospiraceae bacterium
GGACTGATAGTGGATCTGAGCCATTTCCCCACGACCTACGAGACGAGCAAATCCGTGATAAGGACGCTGAGGCCGTATATAACGCACCTGCATTTTGGAAACGCAGTCGTAAAAAAAGGCTGCGACGGTTACGGCGATCTGCACCCCCGCTTCGGCTATCCGAACAGCGCGAATGATACGCTGGAGCTCCTGGATTATCTAAGGGTCTTAAAGGACGAAGGCTTCTTTAACGCGGAAGATCCCTATGTGCTCTCCATGGAGGTGACGCTGAGGCCAGGTGAGGACGAGGATATAGTACTTACCAATACAAAGCGTGTGCTCAACAGAGCTTGGGCGCTGCTCGAGGACTTCTGATATGAAGATAGTAGTTTTAGACGGCTATACCGAAGCTCCGGGCGACATCGGCTGGAATCCGATAGAAAAGCTCGGAGAGACTACGGTCTATGACCGCACTTCCTATACGGAGTCTCCGATGATAGCCGAGAGGATCGGGGACGCGGATATTGTCGTGACGAACAAGACGCCCATCTCGGAGGCTACTATGCGGGCTTGCGAGGAGCTTAAGGCCATAGCGGTACTCGCCACGGGCTATAACGTGGTCGATACGGAATATGCCAAGAGCCGAGGCATAGCGGTGATGAACGTGCCCGCCTACGGTACGGAGGCTGTGGCCCAATATTCTATCGCTCTGCTCTTTGAGCTCTGCTATCATATAGGCCACCACAGCCATACGGTAAAGGCGGGAAAGTGGCAAAATAACATAGATTGGTGCTACTGGGACTATCCGCTCACGGAGCTCAGCGGAAAGACGCTGGGGATAATAGGCTTCGGAAGGATCGGAAAGGCCGAGGGCAAGATCGCCAGAGCGCTCGGTATGCGTGTGCTCGCAAATTCTCCTCATGAGGACGAGGAAGGGCGGAATATAGGCGAATATAAAGACCTTGATAGCTTGTTTAGAGAGTCGGATATCGTATCGCTCCATTGCAGCCTCACAAAGGAGAATGTCGGCATGATAGATAAAGCTGCTATCGCGAAGATGAAAGATGGCGCTTTTCTTATAAATACCGCGAGAGGCCCCCTTATAAACGAGCCGGATGTCGCGGAAGCTCTGAACGGTGGAAAGCTGGGAGGCTTTGCGGCGGATGTGGTGTCGAGCGAGCCGATAAAGGCGGATAACCCGCTCCTTTCGGCCCGAAACTGTATACTCACCCCGCATATAGCGTGGGCGTCGAAAGGCTGTCGGGAGAGGATAATGGACATCACCGCGAAAAATATCGAAAGTTTTATAGCGGGCGCTCCCCAAAATGTAGTAAATGGCTGATATATGGGCGGTGGGCGGCAAGATCGTAAAAGGCTGCTTGCGCCCCAAAGGTAAGAGATATGAGATTTGATGTAGATGAAAAAGTATTTGAGGTGCTCCCCAATTACTGTCTGGGAGTCCTTGCCGCAAAGGGCATAGATAACAGCCGCGCGAACGAGCGCATAGAGACAATGTTGGATGACGCGGCGAAGGCGTTTCAGGAGCGTTATAAGGATCAAAACATAAGAGAGATCCCCAACATAAAGGCCTACAGGGACGCGTTTGCCGCGCTCTTCATGAACCCGAACAAGTTCATGTGTTCTATAGAGGCTCTCGCTAAGCGTGTGCAAAAGCACGGAGCATTGCCGCATATCGATCCTATAGTGGATCTGGGAAACGCCATATCGATCAAATACAGCCTTTCTTTGGGCGCACACGACATAGCTAAGCTCTCGAATGGACTCTCCGTAAGATTTTCCGAGACAGAAGATCGGTTCCTTCCCATGGGCGGGACGGAGACGGAGGATATGCCAGAAGGCGAGCTTATATATGTAAGCGGCCATACCGTAAAGACGAGACGCTTTATCTGGAGACAGAGCGATGACGGCAAGATAGGCGAGGACAGCAGCTATATATTCTTTCCTATAGACGGGTTTTCGGACGTAAGCCGAGAGGATGTCCTAAAAGCAAGGGACGAGATCGCGGCCATACTTAAAGAGGAATACGCCTGCGAGATAAAGACGGGATATATAGATAAAGACTGTAGAGAGTTTGGCCTTGATATATAGATAGGGCGTCGGTCTATATCGAGATATATACCGCACATCGATATGATACCGAGATCTCGGCGAAAGATACTCCGAGCTCCGTTGCTTCGGAAGCCTTCTCTTTCGACTCCGATATTTAAGAGTGAGGTCTTAAAAAGGAGGCCTGCCGCATGAAGATCCATATAAGATAAACAAAGAGGTCACGTCATGGGATTCAATGAAAAGACCCACGCGTTCATAGCCGCTAAGTATTATATGCGTCTTACGGAACGCTTCGGGGACAGAGGCAAGAAAGCCTTTATTCACGCTACTCAGTATTACGCGGAGCAACGAGGAAGGCGCATGGCTCAGCGCGCCATAAGAGATGGCAGGGAGCTGGATTATGGCGCTTATTGTGAGTATGGAGAATGGGTACATACCGAGGAGACTCTTTCGGATCCTTTGGGGAGTGTATCGGAGGTGCTCTCCGTATCGCCCGACTATGTCATCAAGATAACGGCCTGTCCTTGGCATACGCAGTTTAAGGAGATGGAGCTTACCGAGGCGGGAGCGACATATTGCGCGCATCTCGATAATTCCATATGCCGAGGCTTCAACCCCTACCTGACATATGAGGTGAGCGAGACCCTGCATAAGGGGGATCACTGTCTTCAGACCATAAGGGACGTGTATTTTAAGGAAGGTGAGCAGCATCCTAAAAAGGAGCAATATGTAAAGGGCTTCGATTATCATTGCGGACATTTGTATTGGTCATACGGGGAGGTGAGCGAGGCCATATTCGGAGCGGAGGGGAAAGCTGTCGCCGAGGCGGTCATGAAGGATCTCGAAGGGACCTACGGGAGAGGGATGGCAGAAAAACTGGCGTCTTATAAGGACACTGATTTCAATGTATGTGGGGACTGATCTCCTAAATCCATTGTCAATTTGAGCCACAGATGGTAGTATATAGGAGAGTGATGAAAGGGCAATGTTTCATACGAAACATTGCTTTATAGCATGAGAGAAAAATGTCGAAAATGACTGAGACAAAGAGGTAAGTCGATGGGACGAGTCATAGCCGTTACAAATCAAAAGGGCGGGGTAGGTAAGACTACCACGGCGATAAACCTAGCCGCCTGCCTTGCCGAGGCCGAGCAGCAGGTACTTCTCATAGACTTCGACCCCCAGGGGAATGCGACAAGCGGCCTCGCGGCCTATCTCGATAAAGACAAAGAAGAGACTGTCTACGACCTCCTCTGTGAGAACGCTTCCCCGGAGGACTGCATACAGGAGGTATTTGAGGAGCTAAGCTTCATCTCGGCGGATATGGACCTCTCGGGTGTGGAGGCGGAGTTTCAGGATATGCCTGATATGGATGTACGCCTGAAAAATGTGACCGACAGCCTAAAGGACAACTACGACTACATACTTATCGACTGTCCGCCTTCCATCAGCGTGCTCACGGTAAATGCCATGACGGCCGCGGAGAGCGTCATCATCCCTATACAATGTGAATATTACGCGCTCGAGGGCCTGAGCCAAGTGATGAGGGTCATAGAGCTGGTGAAAAAGAAGATGAACCCGACTCTTTATGTGGAGGGCGTGCTGTTTACCATGTACGACCAACGCATAAACCTGAGCAGTCAGGTAGTAGAGTCGGTAAAGAGCGAATTGGGCGAATATATCTTCGAGACGGTGATCCCGAGGAACGTGCGCCTCTCGGAGGCTCCTTCCTACGGCGAGCCGATAAATATATACGATTCCGCTTCAAGGGGAGCCGAGAGTTATCGCTTGCTCGCGGCGGAGCTCATGGATAAAGAGAGAGGGGATCGCTGATGGTTAAGAGAGGCTTAGGAAGAGGCTTGGGGGCTATATTCAGAGACGAGGATATAAGCTATCGAAGTCGCGAAGGAAAGCGGAATGAAGAGAGCGTAGAAAAAAAGTACGAAACCAAAGCAAAGCTCGAAAAAGAGGTTGTCCTCGCGGATGGGGAAAATATTTCGGGCACGGCCGAAAAAGCTACACATGAAGAAGCTGAGGAAGTAGGTTTCGTTGCGCCTGAAAAAGCCGCGAAAAAGACGAAAGCGGCCACGAGTCGCGCGGTTGATACGCGAAAAGAAAAAGAGGAGCTAAAGGAGAACGCGGAAAGCAAGGAAGAGCCTGCTGCTCAAAACGTAGAGTTCATAGGAC
>CAZQFD010000108.1:0-4228 GCA_964592535.1 uncultured Lachnospiraceae bacterium
TCTTGATCTGGTACGCCATCCTCAACCTCCGCAAGAATGCGACAATGCCCTCTACACGAATAGCCTCTGCCTCATCTCCTACCCTATCCTCTCTGCCGCCTCTCGAAGCTCTTCTACAGAAGGATAGTTTAGCTCTTCGTCTACTCTGGAATCGGCCACTATGAGTGCAAGGTAGCGCGGCAGCAGCTTCGCGCGTTTGCTCTTAAGCTGCGCTTTCAGTATGTGCGAGGCGGCGGCGAGTCTTTCATCCTCGCTAAGCTCGGGCCTGTCCTCCGGATCCATCTTATAGCCTCCCGCATATCTTTCCTTTCCCATGAGGAATATGGCCATGGCTATATCGTCGGGTTCCTCGGGAAGGAGCTCTTTGATGATCTTGCGTATCTTTTCTTGCTGCACGTCCCCGTAAGGAAAAGACAGCCGATAATAACGGCGGCTCTCGGCCTGCTGTTGTTCTTTAGATTTATAGATAAAAAATCTACCAAGCTCATATCATCTCTACTTCATAACTTAGAACTCAATCTATCAGGGCCTCTGTTGAGCTCCGTATCTTCAAATATCCTAAAGGCTCTCATTGATGTCCGATACCGGGTAGAGATCGCTTTTGAGGGCGCGGCCTGCAAATGCCGGTCTCTCGGAGCTTTCCGATATACTTGTTATCCCTATCTCCTATTTCCCGAAAAGACCGCATAAAGGAGCGGCAAGATACGCTTAAGGAGCGTCCCCGAGGCATATGCGACCGCCACGCAGATCAATGGCATTAGGATATAGGAAAGGAAAAGTGTGAATACATTCACTGGCAGCACGCGATAGATCAGTCTGATGACAGCATAGTGCGTAGCATAGGTGAAGAAGGTGTGGAGCATCCACGGTCTGGGCTCGATCCTGCCGATCGAAAAGGCCATCGCTATGAACCAGACAGTCGCTACCAAAAGAGCCCTAAAGGCCACGGTCGCGCCCGTTAGTATCACGGCGCTGCCTTGCGAAAGGGCGCGGACCCCTACAAAATACGCGACTATCGAAAGCACAAAACTCACGCAGGCCGCCGTCCTGTAAAAACCGTGATCGCCGTTTTCCATGACCGCTTTAAAATGCGCCGTCGCGAATATCCCGCAGCTATAATAAAACAGTGCGTCGCCGTTTATCACGGGCAATTCCACCGACCCATAGTTCGCGGCGAGTACGAAGACTATCGCCAGCATCAAGATCCCCGATCTCACTCCGCCGCCATTTATGATCAAATAGAGGAACGGCGCGAATATCGAAAGGGATATGAGCTGCTTCATGTACCAAAAAACGGGGTTATAGCTATACTCTATCACAGCTTTGATGAGCGTCTCAAGTTTTATATCCGCCTCGCCTATCGCTATATTAGCGATATAGTAGATCAGGTTCCAGATGACATAGGGTATGACCAATGTAAAGACGCGGCTCCGCCATTTGTTTTTTATCTCCTCTATTCCGATTCGCTCTCCTCCGAAGCTTCGGCAAAAAAGATACCCGCTTATAAAAAAGTAGCCGGGGACCGCCATGCTGCCTAAGAGCTCAGAGATAAGGACCTCCAGCGCTTCAAGTACTCTGTAAGCGCCGTTTGCTGCCGTGAGGTCCGGGATAAGATAGAGGTTTTCCGCGTGTACGAATATCACGAGCACCATGAAGAAAAAGCCAAGGAGGCTAATCATGTTTTCCGCCTCCCCGCGGCTTTCGAGCTCTTTCATGTAAGGCTTAAAGCCTTCTTTAGCTTTTGCGGACGATCCTTTTTCGCTCAATCCTTCCCTCCTCTGAGGACATTTCTTTATATTAGGCATTAAGCATATCTTATCGGCGTATTTTCATTTGTCACGAACGTCTTTTATCCGGCTACGCGGAACGTACGAAACGGCTCTCACTCGGCTTTCGCCTTTTCTCTTCTTTCCTTATAGGCCGTCACTCGTTTATTGATACGATCCGTAGGATTCAAAAGGCCGCTGATAGAATAGTCGTGATTCAGATGATCTATGATGAGCGCGATATATTTTGACATATCTACATTGACATACCACTCTCTCTCGAGCAGCTCCGGGGATCGATAGATGAGATCCGTCGTGAATACCTTATCTATATAGCCCTGTTCATAGGCTTTATCGAACACCTTGACGCCGCCGGTGAAAAGTCCGAAAGTGGCACAACAATAGATACGCTTCGCGTTCCTGTTCCGAAGCTCTCTCGCCACGCTCACCATCTTTTCTCCCGATGAGATCATGTCATCGACTATCACGACGTCCTTGCCATCTACGGAAGATCCCAAGAACTCATGCGCCACCAACGGATGTCTGCCGTTTATAAGGCGCGAATAGTCCTTACGTTGGTAAAACATCCCCATATCCAGCCCCAGCACATTGGCAAAGTATATCGCTCTTGACATACCGCCCTCATCCGGACTTATTATCATCATGTTCTTAGAGTCTATATCGAGATCGTCTACAGTATTCAGAAGCGCCTTGATGTATTGATAGGTGGGGGACACCGTCTCAAATCCGTAGAGAGGGACGGCGTTCTGCACCCTCGCGTCGTGGGCGTCAAAGGTGATGATATTCGACACTCCCATGCTCACCAGCTCTTTTAGCATCTGAGCACAGTCGAGCGATTCCCTGCCGTCTCTGGATTCCTGCCTGCCCTCGTAGAGGAAGGGCATGATGACTGTCATGCGTTTAGCTCTTCCGCCCGCAGCCGCTATGATTCTTTTAAGATCCTGAAAATGGTCATCAGGCGAGTAGCGGTTCTTTATCCCCCCTACGGTATAGAAAAGGGAATTGTTCGTCACATCCACCAGAAAATAGAGGTCGTCTCCCCTTACCGAGGTCTTTATGACACCCTTTGCCTCACCTGAGCCAAAACGCGGACATTCCGACTCTACTATATAACTGTCTTTTTGATAGCCCGCGAAAAGCATGCTGTCCTTATGCTTGGATCTGCGTTCACGGCGCCATGTGACCAGATAGTCATCTATCTTTTCTGTAAGCTCCGTTATCCCTTTAAGCGGCACCAGCCCCAGAGGCCCCACGGGAATGGCCTCGACCTCTTCTGTCTCCGAAGCGATCGGGCTGTATTTCTTCAATGTCTCCCCGCTCATCTTCGCATACCTCCCTTTAATCTCAGATCCATGCCGTAAAACGGTATCAGGATAAAGCTCTCCATCAGTCTGGAAACTATCCTCTCCCCATACACCTTACTCATCTGATTGAGCGAGAGGTTCGATGAGATGATAGTAGAGCGTCCCAGTCTCAACCTATGTGAAAGTAGCATGAAAAAGCTCGAATTGGTAAACGATGAAGTCAGCTCTGTCCCCAGATCGTCGATGACCAGCAGCTCACAGTCATATATCTCCTTCACCCTGCCGGAGAGCTCCTCGTCTTTTTCTCTGCTGAAATTGTCCTTTGAGAGCCTGTCAAAAAGCTCCGCGGAGGATTCATAGATAAGGCTGCGGCATTGCTTTATGGCTTCTCCCGCGATACAGTTGGAGAGGAAGGTCTTTCCGGTGCCCGCGGGCCCTGTCATGAGCAGGTTCCCCTCTCCGTTCTCCTCAAAGCCTCTTAGGAAGCCGCGTACTTTGGGGCAGACTATATCCTCCATATATCCGCGCTGAGTTATCGTAAGGTTCGGCGCGAGCTCCTTTAGGACCTCCTCATCGTCAAATATCTCAAGGTCGAAGTTTTCAAAATTTTCCCTTTTAAGCATCGACGGAATGCCGGAGTTGAGATAGATGACCTCCGCCTCCAGCTTTTTAAAGCAACGGCACTTCTCTGAGCCTATATAGCCTGTATCCTCGCATAGCTCACACTCATAGTGCGGACTCAGGTAGTCCTCCGGATAGCCTGCTGAGCGCATGAGCTCTTTTTTCTTAGCTATGAGCCCTTCGGTCTCTCGGCTTATCGAAGCCGCCGATGCGCTGTCGTTTTTAAGACGCGCCCCGGTCTCCCTCACGGCATTTATTGCGATACGCTCACTAAGCCGCTCCGCCTCCGGAAGTTTTAGGCCAAGCTCCTCCTCACGCCTTTCCAGCTCCATGTCGCTCTTTCTACGCCGCTCGTCATATATGCGCATTATCCGATTGTGTTGTTCTCTCGTAAGCGCCATCAGTTATGTCTGCCGAGCACTTCTCCAAGCACTATGGAATCATAGTCCGTACCTCGGCTCTGGCCCTTCTCGGCCTGCTTCTTCGCGGTCTTTTTCTCTTTTTCGGCCTTGTAGC
>CAZQFD010000109.1:0-4202 GCA_964592535.1 uncultured Lachnospiraceae bacterium
TATAATGTCTTAGATAAGACTTTCCCGTCCTCATATGTATGACTTCGCAACTCTATTCTGAAACTGCCTTTCAGCCTAAGCCTCACTGACAGCCCGGAGATAAGCGTATATTTCTTCCATTTACTTATAGATATGCTATTGAAATAGGTGTCGCTGCTGACCGTAGAGCCTTTTGCCATCAACAGTCTTTTATCTCCTGTCAGCTCGGCCTTTTCGGATGTACGAAAGAACATCTTATCGATAGGGCAGATCTCGGAATCCGGCCATATGATGTCTTGGATAGGAACTGTTATCTTTTGATCCATGTTTTCTCCTGAAGAAACTTGTACTCACTCCGTGCGTCCCATTGCCTCCCTACTCCCTGCGCACGCTGAAGCGCGTGCCTATGTCCGCACCGTCTACGATGTCGTAGATGTTCTCGATCTTTTTGCCGTTCGTGATGACCATGTCCACACCGCTGTCCATGGCGATCTTGGCGGCGTGCAGTTTTGTGACCATGCCTCCAGTGCCGCGCCAGCTGCCTGCCGCGCCGGCCATCTCCATGATCTGCGGTGTGAGCTTATCCACTTTATGGATGAGCCTGGCGTCCTCGTGTGTCCGCGGGTCTTTGTCATAGAGCCCGTCTATATCCGAGAGGAGGATCAGGAGATCCGCGCGGCAGAATTGCGCCATGATGGCAGAGAGCTTGTCATTATCGCCCAGTACCTTGTTGTGGTCTGTTTCTATCTCAGCTGAAGATACGGAGTCATTTTCATTTATCACGGGTATTATACCCATCTCGAGCAGCGCGGATAGTGTATTTGAAAGGTGCTCGGCTCTGTCGGCGTATTCCACGTCGTCTCCCGTTATGAGGATCTGTCCCACAGTCTGATTATATTCCGCGAAGAGCCTGTCGTATATCGCCATCATCCTGCATTGTCCTACAGAAGCCGCGGCCTGCTTCATGCGAAGCTCCTTCGGCCTTTCGGGAAGGTTCATAGACTCGGTGCCCACAGCTATGGCGCCTGAGGAAACGAGTATGACCTCGTATCCCATGCCCCTAAGATCTGAGAGCGTCCTCACGAGGCGTTCCATGTTTTTCAGATCCATCGCACCCGAATCATGAGTCAGTGTCGAGGTGCCTACTTTGACTACGATACGCTTCACTTTGTTGTCCATAATATTATCTTATCTGTCCTTTTCCGTAGATCATATATTTGATGGAGGTCAATTCCCAAAGTCCCATAGGACCTCTTGCGTGCAGCTTTTGAGTAGAGATACCGATCTCGGCGCCGAGGCCGAACTCAAAGCCGTCCGTAAAGCGAGTCGAGGCATTGACATAGACAGCCGCAGCGTCCACTCTCTCCAGGAAGTCTTGAGCTTTAACTATGTCTTTAGTGATGATGGCCTCTGAGTGCTTCGTCCCGTGTTCGTTTATGAACGCGATAGCCTCGTCCGGCCCGCTCACTATATGCACCGCAAGGATATAGTCATCATATTCGGCGTTCCAATCCTCCTCCTTGGCGGGGATCCCTCTTTCACCGAGGATCTCGAGTGCTCGCTCGTCGCAGCGAAGCTCTACATCATATTTATCCAAAAGAGGAACGGCCTTCTTTAAAAAGCTCTCCGCCACGTCCTCGTGGATCAGCACACACTCTACCGAATTGCAGACGGCTGGTCGCTGGCATTTGGCATTAAAGAGGATCTCGGCCGCCATGTCGAGGTCTCCCTCATCGTCCACGTAGATATGGCAGACGCCTTCTCCGGTGCGGATAACGGGTACGCTCGCCTCTTTCGCTACGGTACGGATGAGATCTTTACCTCCTCTCGGGATGAGCACGTCGATATACTCGTCAAGGTGCATAAGCTCTCTCGCGGACTCCCGATCCGTGTCCTCGATAAGACAGATACAGTCCTCGGGCAGGCCCACGGACTTAAGCGCCTCTCTCATGAGACGGATCACGCAGATATTTGAATTTATCGCTTCCTTCCCACCTCTTAGGATACAGGTATTTCCCGATTTAAGGCATAGCACCGCCGCGTCCACCGTGACATTCGGCCTCGCCTCAAATATGATACCTATCACCCCGAGCGGTACACGCTTTTTCCCTATGATGAGCCCGTTCGGCCTCACGTCCATACTATCCACATGGGCGATAGGGTCGGGGAGCATGACTACCTGCCGTACCCCTTCTACTATATCGTCTATACGCTCCTTCGTGAGCTTAAGCCTGTCCAGCATGGAGCTTACCATGCCGTTTTTTTCGGCCGCCTCCATGTCTAAGGCATTGGCCGCAAGCCATTCTTCCGCTCTTTTCTCCAATATATCGGCGATGGCGCAAAGCGCCTCCTCCTTTTTTTTGCTGCCGCAGGAGGCCAATATATACTCGGCCTCTTTGGCTCTTTTGCCCAGTTCGTTGAGTTTCACAGCGCTCCTCTCCGCCAAGCCTCAGGCTCCGCATATCTCCTTAGAATCCAACACCAAAGTGAAGGGGCCGTCGTTTAAGAGCGATACCTTCATGTCGGCTCCGAACTGCCCTCTCTCTACTTTTTTCACATATCTTCCGGCTTCCTTCAGCACATACTCATAGAGCGGCTCCGCCATATCGGGCGTCCCCGCGTAGATGAAGCTGGGCCTATTGCCCTTATGGCAATCCGCATAGAGCGTGAACTGTGATATGATGAGCAATTCTCCGCCTACGTCCGCAAGCGAAAGGTTCGTCTTACCTTCCGCGTCCGCGAATATCCTCAGCCCGCACAGCTTTTTTACCATCTTATCGGCTATGGCCTCAGTATCGCTGCCCGCGATCCCGAGCAGCACTAAAAAGCCCTCTCCTATCTCTCCTATGACTTCGCCATCCACACTTACGGAGGCCTCGGTCACTCTCTGAACTACCATCTTCATGACGTAAAAACTCCTTATCCCTTCGATAACGAAAACTCTGCTTCTTGTCTCTATAGTGTAGCATATTTTCGGGTTTTGCGGTATATTTGAGTAAGCAGAGCAACAGGATGGATGATCCCTTACCGGCTCAACCATAAATATATTGCAGTAGGAAGAAGGAAATGAAGATCCATGAAATATATAGATAAGCTCAAGGACGGTATGCACGTCGCGGATATATATCTTTGTAAGCAAAAGACTATCGCTCTCACAAAGAACGGCAAGGAATACGGGAATGTATTGCTCCAAGATAAGACGGGTCAGCTCGAAGCGAAGATATGGAACCTGCACGATCCGGGCATAAGGGATTTCGACGTTATGGATCATGTGTATGTAGAGGGCACCGTCACCATCTTCAATAACGCGAATCAGCTCAATATACAACGCATACAAAAGGCGGAGGAAGGCAGCTACGATCAGTCCGATTACTTCCCTGTAAGCAAGAGGAACATAGACGAGATGTATAGGGAATTTACATCTCTCATAGCCTCCGTAAAAAACCTCTGCCTTAAGCAGCTGCTCATGAGTTTTTTCATAAATGATAAGGCCTTCGCGCGCAGGTTCAAATCTCACAGCGCGGCCAAGTCGATACACCACGGCTTCATCGGCGGCCTCCTCGAGCACAGCCTGAGCGTAGCGAAGCTATGCGACGGCGCAGCCAAGCATTACAGCTTTATAGACCGCGACCTTCTGCTCGCGGGAGCCATGCTCCACGATATAGGAAAGACAGCGGAGCTCTCTCCTTTCCCGAGGAATGACTATACTGATGAGGGGCAGCTTTTAGGTCATATCATCATCGGGGCTCAGATGGTGACTGAGCACATAGCGAAGATAGACGATTTTCCCGAGAAGTTGAAAACGGAGCTCCTCCATCTCATCCTCTCCCACCACGGAGAGCTGGAGTTCGGATCCCCCAAGAAGCCAGCTCTCATAGAGGCCATGGTGCTCAGCATGGTGGACAACATGGACGCTAAGGTGGAGACGATGTATGAGGCGCTCACCACGAAGGTCCCTCAGTCCGACACGGGCTTCATCGGCTTCAACAGGCTGATCGATTCAAATTTGAGGAAAACGGAAGGCGCGAACTATAGCTGATCCGCCGATAGCCATACGAATACTTTAGCTGATGCTTAAAGAGCCATGACCCTGCGGGTCACGGCTCTGTGGTGTAATGCTCTTTATCTTATTTTCCGCCCTACGAACGAACGGCAACTTACATGGTCTCGTCTTTAAAAGCTCGCGTAGATAAAAGCCGAGGCGTCGTAGCCCCTTCCGTAGC
>CAZQFD010000110.1:0-4172 GCA_964592535.1 uncultured Lachnospiraceae bacterium
ATATTTTTAATAGTTTTGCTACACCCCATAAGAAAAACGAAATACCTTCTCCTGAAAGCTCCGACTACCCCGTCGGGGCTTTCTACTTTTGTACGGATATGTTATAATCAAAAGAGCGGCTAAGGCTCCGAGAGCTCTGTCCGCAGGAGAAGATAGGACGGTAATGGTGTATGCGAGAAGGAGCTATCTGTAAGGAGGCTTTGTTTTCCGACGGGACGGAGAGCTTTGTATCCCCCTGTGAATGTGACGCGGGAGATACGGTCACGATACGTTTTCGTACCCTCAAAGACGACGCGGAGAGCGTGATGTTCGTAAGAGTGGAAGATGAGGAAGATGAGAGCATGAAGATGTGTCTTGTGAGACCGCAGGCTCTCGAAGCCGATAGGGAGAGCCTCTTTGACTTTTATGAGGTCTCCATTAAGATTTCGGATAGCCCCGTACAGTATTATTTTGAAGTTATAAAAGGCGAAGAAAGGTGTATTTTTACGAGGCTTGGCGCGGATGGAGCTGTAGGTAGTCACTTTTATTTTAAGCTCATACCGGGATTTCATGTGCCACACTGGATGAAGGGCTGCGTCATGTATCAGATCTTCGTGGACAGGTTCCGAAACGGAGATCCGCAAAACGATGTCCGCACGGGTGAATATACTTATATAAACGGAAGCTCTGTGAAGGTAGACGACTGGGACGCGGGGATCGAACCCCTCGATGTAGGCCGATTCTACGGCGGCGACTTAAAGGGAGTGGAGGAGAAGCTTCCTTATTTAAAGAAGCTCGGCATAGAGGCCATCTATTTCAATCCTCTCTTCGTAAGTCCCTCGAATCACAAATACGATTGTCAGGACTACGAGCATATCGATCCGCATTACGCGGTCATCGTAAAAGACGGCGACTATAAGCTAAGGAGCACGTCGCCGGAAAATCTCGAGGCCTCGGACGCCTATTTCGCGTATTTCGTAAAAAAATGCCATGAGCAGGGCATAAAGGTCATCGTGGACGGTGTGTTCAATCACTGCGGCTCCTTCAATAAGATGATGGACGCGGAAGGTATCTATAAGGGCATGGACGGCTACGAGGCCGGGGCCTTTGAGCGAAAGGACAGTATCTATCACGACAGTTTCCACTTTGAGGACGAGCGGGACGAGGCTTGGCCAGGCAATCGAAGCTATGAAAAATGGTGGAAGAACGACACTCTCCCAAAGCTAAATTACGAGGGCGACGAAAAGCTCACGAGATATATCCTCGGTATAGCGAAAAAGTGGATAAAGCCGCCGTATGATGCCGACGGCTGGCGACTTGATGTGGCGGCAGATCTCGGGCACAGCAGAGAATTCAATCATCGCTTTTGGAAGCTGTTTAGAAAGGCCGTAAAGGAGGAAAAGCCCGAGGCTGTGATATTTGCCGAACACTACGGAGATCCGTCGGAGTGGCTTCGCGGCGATGAATGGGATACCGTGATGAATTATGACGCCTTCATGGAGCCCGTGACATGGTTCCTCACCGGCATGGAAAAGCACAGCGATTACCGAAGATCGGAGCTTTGCGGAGATGGCAAGGCATTTTTCGACACTATGAGACACTCATGGTGCAATATGCAGTTTAGCTCGGTCCTCTCCGCGATGAATGAGCTAAGTAATCACGATCATTCCCGTTTCCTAACGAGGACGAACAAGACAGTGGGAAGGCTTTTGGATAAGGGGGATGCGGCAGCCTCCGAGGGAATAAATTTCGGGCTTTTCGGAGCCGGCGTCACGATACAGATGACGTGGCCGGGGGCACCGACTATATATTACGGAGATGAGGTAGGCGTCTGCGGCTGGACGGATCCCGATTCGAGGCGCACCTATCCGTGGGGCGGAGAGCAGCACCATATACTCGACTTTCACTCGTATCTCATCTCGATCCATAAGCACGACGTATTTCGTTATGGCTCTATGAAAGAGCTTTACGCCGGGGGCGCTATGATAGCTTACGGCAGATTTTATAAAGATAGGATAGCGGTGATAGTGGTGAACGCGGGAGAGACCGAGGCCGAGGCCGATGTACCGGTATGGGAGCTCGGCGTTACCGATGATATGACGCTCACCAGAGTGCTTGCGACAAATGTCGATCAGTACAATGTAGGCTTTCACCACAGGGCGTCTGCTGGCGGCTTCCTGCATTGCCGCATGATGCCGTACGCGTCAAAGATATATGTAAACTGGGCCGCCGATGATCACGATGTGACTTGGGTGGACAGATATTGAAGATAAGGAGGTCTTTATGGAAAGGAATAATGAATTTTTGAAACTTATTGAGAACAGAAGGAGTATCAGAGCCTATAAGCCCGACAAGGTGTCCGATGACGTCATAGATAAGATCGTTGAGGCAGGACTCTACGCCCCGTCGGGGATGGGGAAGCAATCAACGATCGTCATAGCGATCACCGACAAGGAGACGAGGGATAAGCTTTCCGAATTGAACGCGGCTGTCATGGGCCATGACGGGGATCCTTTCTACGGAGCGCCCGTCGTGCTCGTCGTGCTCGCCGATAAGAGCCGCCCGACCTATCTATATGACGGAAGCCTCACCATGGGCAATCTCATGCTGGCGGCGGAAGCGTTGGGCGTAGGCAGCTGCTGGATACACAGGGCTAAAGAGACCTTCGAGAGCCCTGAGGGAAAGGAGATACTTAAGAGCCTTGGCATCGACGCCGATGCCTACGAGGGTATAGGCAACTGTATCATAGGCTACGCCGATGAGATGCCCGAGAAGGCCGAAAGGCTTCCGGGCAGATCGTATAGGATAGGATAAGACTGTTGACTCATACTTGACTCGCTCATCACGGAGACTGTCTTATCGATGGTGATAGGCAGGGCACAGGCTATAGGAGCAGCGGCTTATAGACATTAGATTTTATAGGTAGTAATGATTGACTGATCTTTGTCAAGGAATTATAATGTATCATGTTTGCGATTGTATTTAGATAAATACATTTATAGTTTTAAGGAGGCAGCAAATGAAAACCTATGGAATCGAGAAACTTGGCATAACATCGCCCAAGGCTGTATATCGCAACCTCTGTCCTGCCGATCTGGTGGAGAGATCGATCATAAACGGAGAGGGTAAACTCACGGATACAGGTGCGCTCGCTGTTATGACAGGTAAGTATACGGGACGTTCGCCTAAAGATAAATTTATAGTAGATACGAAAGGCGTGCATGATAAGATAGCATGGGGATCGACGAACAGGCCTATAGGTAGAGAGGTATTTGAGGCCATCAGGAAAGAAATGGTAGGATATCTGAACGGCAAGGAGGTCTACATCTTTGACGGCTTTGCCGGAGCAGACCCCAAGTGTACGAGGAAGTTCAGGATAGTCAATGAGATGGCTTCTCAGAATCTTTTCATACACCAGCTCCTCATCAGACCTACGAAGGAAGAGCTTCAGAACTTCGGAGAGGCTGATTTCACTATCATCGTAGCTCCCGGTTATAAGTGTGACCCTGCCAAGTTCGGTATCAACTCCGAGGCGGCTATCATCTTGGATTATGAGGCTAAGGAAGCTATCATAGCGGGCTCTCAGTATTCAGGAGAGATAAAGAAGTCCGTATTCTCCATCATGAACTATCTCATGCCCGTAGAGGAGGATGTCCTTCCTATGCATTGTTCCGCGAATATGGATCCCGTTACTCACGAGACAGCAGTATTCTTCGGACTTTCAGGCACCGGCAAGACTACGCTTTCCGCTGACCCTAAGCGTATGCTCATAGGAGACGACGAGCACGGTTGGTCGGATCACGGTATCTTTAACTTTGAGGGCGGATGCTACGCTAAGTGCATAGACCTCGAGGAAGAGAAGGAGCCGGACATCTACCGTGCGATCAGGTTCGGCGCGCTCGTTGAGAACGTAGTCATCGACGAGGACAGACATCCCGACTATCATGACGGATCCGTAACGGAGAACACCCGTGTAGGTTATCCCATAGATTATATCGACAATGCTCAGATCCCCGGAGAGGGCGGCATACCCAAGGTAGTCATCTTCCTTACGGCCGACGCGTTCGGCGTACTGCCTCCCATATCGAAGCTTTCCGAGGACGCGGCTATGTATCACTTCGTGACGGGCTTCACCTCTAAGCTCGCGGGCATGTTTGCTGAGAACTTCGCCAAGAAATATCCCAATATGCCCA
>CAZQFD010000111.1:0-4158 GCA_964592535.1 uncultured Lachnospiraceae bacterium
CGGACGCTCCAGGCATGGCAAGCTTCAGCTCACTGTTGCCGTTCTGGGTCATGAGTGAGAGCTTGAGCTCGAGATCGTTCCCGTCAAGATCTTTTACGTGTGAGTAGACTATGTTGTCTATCACATTTATGCTCCTTCTTTTGTTTCCGAAATCTACAGTTTTTTTCATAATCACCTCGTTCTGTATTTAACCTATGGGATAAAGTAGGTTCGCCATAAATATAACAGCTACACCGTAAATTATCCAGAGCGGAAGGTTTATTTTCAACACGTCCTTCATACTGTTATGATAATAGTGATCTCCATTACGCCGCCTTTCAGTTGACGGTGCAAATAAGTGGCCGTACACCACAAGCCACCAAAGCCCATAGACAAAGACAGAGGAGCGATCCTCTCGCTCCTCCTAGCTCAAGCTATATCAAATTTTCTTTATTTCCTATTTATCAGAACAATGCTACGACAGCCCCTTCGTAGGTCTCGTCGATGAACTCTTTTATCTCATCGCTCCTTAAGCACTCTACCAGAGCTACTATAGCGTCGTCATTTTCGTGACCCGCCTGTACAGCTACTACATTGGCATAGGTCTGGGCCGCCTCGGAATCGCCTACCTCGACTGCCAGAGCATCAGACACGCTGAGTCCTGCGTCTATAGCATAGTTTCCGTTTATGACAGCGATATCCACGTCCTGAAGTGAAAGAGGTATCTGAGCCGCCTCTACCTCCAGGATCTCAAGGTCGAGAGGATCCTCCTCAATATCGTTCCTCGTAGCTGTAAGGCCCGCACCCTCTCTCAGCGTGAGAAGGCCGTTTGCCTCAAGCAGAAGGAGCGCCCTTGCTTCATTGGTCACGTCGTTGGGCACCGCTACGGTCGCACCTTCGGAAAGCTCGTCAAGAGACTCCGTTTTGCCGGCGTAGATCCCGAAGGGCTCATAATGTATGCTGCCCGCGCTCACGAGATCCGTTCCCTGTTCCTCGTTGAACTGCTCAAGATACTGGATATGCTGAAAATAGTTGGCGTCGAGGTCTCCGCTGTCGAGAGCGAGGTTCGGCTGTACATAATCGGAATACTCTACTATGGTAAGCTTATATCCTCTCTCCTCCATAAGGGGAGCTGCCGCTTCAAGGATCTCCGCATGAGGCGCGGGACTCGCGCCCACGATCACCTCTATAAGCTCTTCCGAGCCCTCTGAGCTCTCTGTCTCCTCAGCGCCTACCGCTTCAGTCTCTTCTACTGCGGTCTCTTCATCCGCGACCGCCGAGGTGGTCTCTGAACTGCTCTGGGAGCAGGCCGAAAGGAAAAGTGCCGCTCCTAATATGACTGCTGTTTTTGCAAGTATAGATCTTTTCATGATATTTCTCCTGTAAGCTTTGTTTTAGTGTCTTTTATATATCCTCGCGAGGGCCCTCACCGCTTTTGCCGGCTTTTTCGCGGTTTCACGCTCGCGTGATAAACTCTTTTATAAGATCTTTATAGAGACCTTTTATCTCGGTCTCCCGATACGCTCCCTTTTCGGGGCCTCTTCGTCTCGGGATCTTAAGCCAGATCCTTCGTCAAGTCTTCTTTGCTTAATCTTCATCTCGATCTCTTGTCGCTCTTTTTCGACAGCCTAAGGCCCACCTCTTGGATGATCTGCACCAGTATCATAAGCAATATAACGCTCGTCCACATTATCACAGGCTCTCTGCGGTAGTAACCGTAGTTTATGGCTATCGAGCCCAATCCTCCTCCGCCTAAGTTGCCTGCCATAGCGGAATATCCGAGTATGGTCGTTATGGATATGGCCGCTCCCAAAAGGAGAGAGGGGCGAGATTCCGGTATCAATACCTTCATGATCATCTGGAAGTCCGAGGCTCCCATAGATCTCGCGGCTTCAATGACTCCTTTGTCCACCTCTTTGAAAGACGACTCGACCATGCGGGCTATATAGGGTGCCGCCGAGATCACGAGAGGCGGTATAACAGCCTTAGAGCCGAGAGTCGTGCCCACCAGCGCTCTGGTAAGCGGGAGCGCGATGACTATCATGATGAGGAAGGGCACCGACCTAAGCAGGTTTATAACAAGGCCTAACACACTGTTAAAGAAATGGTGCGGGCGTATGCCGTCTTCATCCGTGGCTACGAGCAATACGCCCAGCGGAAGTCCTATGACATAGGAGATCAATGAGGCCAGACCTACCATATATATGGTAGATCCTATCTCCGTCTGAAAAAGCTCTATCGTCTGTGTACTAAACATCGTGCTCTGCTACCTCCTCAAAGCTGACGCCTTCCTTCTTGAGATAATTTATAGCCTTCTGCGCTTCATTCCAGTCCTCCGGAAGCTGTATTATCATATGTCCGTAAGCCGTTCCACCTATGTCATTCAGCGAGGCGTAGATGAGATTTACGGGCACCTTGGTAGTAAGTATCATCTTCGATATGAGCGGCTCCATCGAATTCCTGCCGTCAAAGGAGATACGGATCCGTCTGTTCATGTCGAACTTCATCGTCCTCACCGCGTCTCCGAGTATGAGCCTTCGGCCTATCCGAGATCTCGGCGCGGAGAATATGTCCGCTACCTTTCCGACCTCTGCTATGCGGCTCTGATCGATGATGGCCACTCTCTCACATATGGCTTCGATGACCTTCATCTCGTGCGTGATGACTATGACCGTGATCCCGAGCTCTCTGCTGATCCGCTGTATCAGCTCAAGTATGGATCTCGTCGTGTCGGGATCCAGCGCGCTGGTCGCTTCATCGCATAACAGCACTTTCGGATCTGTAGCCATCGCCCTTGCTATGGCGACCCTCTGTTTCTGTCCGCCCGAGAGCTGCGAGGGATAAGCATGTGCCCTGTCGGAAAGTCCTACCATCTCCAACAGTTCCATGGCCCGCTTTTCGGCATCCTTCTTTTTCACACCCGCTATCTCAAGAGGAAAACAGACATTTTTAAGTACCGTCCTCTGCGCGAGGAGATTGAATTGCTGAAAGATCATGCCCATCGACCTGCGCGCCTTACGCTGTTCTTTTTCGGAGAGGGTCGTGAGATCTTTCCCCTCAAATATCACATCTCCCGAGGTGGGCAGCTCCAGCATATTTATGCACCGTATCAAGGTGCTCTTCCCCGCTCCCGAAAGACCTATGATCCCAAATATCTCTCCACGCTCTATGCTGAGGTCTATGTCGCTGAGCGCCGTCACCTCTCCGCCTGGGGTCTTGAATCGTTTCCCGATCCCTCTGAGCTCGATGATGACGTCTCGCTCCTTCTCTGTCTTTACGGTCTTTTCCTTATCTTCTGTCTCTTGTCTTTCCATCATTAACCCCTTTAGGACGTCTCTCCCCGCCCTTACAGCAGGCTGACCTGTCTCTGCAAACTAATAAAAAACGCAGGCCCTTGCACAGACCTGCGTAAAATATATCGACTATAAAATATATCTGACCGATGGTATACTGGCTACGAGTCCATGCTGACAATATATGATCTTGGATATGCGAACATTCGGCACATGTACATCATGCCGCGCATCATAGCCATATCCATCATCATATCTGTCTTACGGAACATCCTAAGTATTATCCTTCTCAGATAAACGATCTAACCAATATTCCCGAAGCAGCCGAATGTCAAGAAACTTCCTCTCTCCATCGGTTCACGGGATGATTCTATGTGCCGTATGATAAATCGATCTTTCGACTTTGTCAAGTTTTTTGAGCGGACGGCAGCTTGCAAATGACGGAGCAGCGGCTTTTTGAATGACTGGGAAGACAGCAAAGCAGAGGGGATCTCGTTTTTCAAACGCTACGGCAGACCTTTCCGATCATCGGGGACTTTATCCCTAAATATCGAGAGCCCTTATGTGTTTTTCAGCGTATACAAACGATCTTTTAAGTTGTATTTGACGCCGAGTGAGTGTAAACTGTATGTGAAAACAGTTTGACGCCTTTGGCAGCCCTTAGGCGCGGACGTGTTTTAAATAATCTCGGGCGAGAAGCATCGGATGCGACGACCGATATCATAGGGCCGAAAACACGGCCCCCGACATCAATATAAAGGAGATAGATCATCATGAAATACGTTTGTACAGTCTGCGGATGGATATATGACGAAAACGAAGGCTATGACGAAGGCGGCATTGCTCCCGGAACCAAGTGGGAGGATGTGCCAGAAGATTTCGTATG
>CAZQFD010000112.1:0-4137 GCA_964592535.1 uncultured Lachnospiraceae bacterium
GACTGTCATCTCATCACGCATAAGTCGTCGGCTCTCTTTGCCGTCAGAGCCGCCATCTTCGGGAGTTTTCGCAGATCTCGCTTCGACAACTCCCCGAGACGCGCCCCCTTCTGCTTTTTGCCGAGACTTTTCAGACCCGTCCGAAGTCTTTTTTCTAAGGCTCTCATTTAGCTTTTCGTACTGCCCCGCAAGGATCTTTTTATAGAGATCCACCATCTCGCCGGGCGCGCCTTCCGATACTTTTTCGCCTTTATCCAGAAGGATGACCTTATCACAGTATTTCATCACGGATCCCATGTCGTGAGTCACCATGAGTATGGTAGTCCCCTTTGAGCGAAGCTCATCCATGCGGTGGTAGCACTTCGCCTGAAAGAACACATCTCCCACCGAGAGCGCCTCATCTACGATAAGTATCTCCGGATCTACATTTATAGCTAAGGCAAAGGCGAGGCGCACGAACATGCCCGAGGAATAAGACTTCACCGGGCGGTATACGAAATCGCCTATATCCGCGAAGTCCAGTATGGAAGGGAGCTTCTCATCCATCTCCTTCCTACTAAAGCCCATCATGGTACCGTTCATATAGACGTTTTCTATGCCGGTGTAGTCGCCGTTAAAGCCCGCGCCCAGCTCGAGGAGGGCTGACACCTTGCCGTCCGCTCTCACAGTACCGCTCGTAGCCGTGAGCACGCCGGTGATGATCTTAAGCATGGTCGACTTGCCCGAGCCGTTCGTGCCGATGATTCCGCAGGACTGACCTTTCTCCACCTCGAAGGAGACGTCTTTTAGCGCGTAAAAATCCGTGTGGCGTACCCTGCCCTTCGGGTCGAGGCTCTCCTTGAGCCTGTCTATCGGCTTATCGTAAAGCTTGTATATCTTTGTTACGTTCTTCGCTTCTATTATTAAAGACATCCGATAAACGCCTCTATACGATCCAGCGCGATCTTAAGGTCGTTCAGGCTATAGGCGTAGGAGATCCTCAGATGTCCCTCACCGCTGTCTCCGAACGCCGTCCCGGGGATCACCGCAAGCTTCTGCTCATAAAGGAGCTTAGTCGCGAACTCATCCGAGCTCATGCCGAACTTCGATATATCGGGAAATACATAAAATGCACCCATCGCCTCAAAGCAATCTATACCCATCTCTCTGAATCGCTTCAGGAGATATTTGCGGCGAAGGTCATATTCGTCCCTCATCATCTCAGTATCTTTGTCTCCGTTCTTCAATGCCTCTATGCCGGCGTACTGCGCCGTAGTGGGCGCGCACATTATGGCATACTGGTGCACCTTATTCATCTGTTCCATGATATATTTCGGAGCGGCGGTATAACCGAGCCTCCAGCCTGTCATGGCATAAGCCTTTGAGAAGCCGTTTACGATCACAGTGCGTTCCCTCATGCCGTCGAAGGACGCTATGCTAGTATGCGGCTCATCGGAATAGTTTAGCTCTGCGTAGATCTCATCCGTGATGACATAGAGGTCGTGCTCGATCACGAAGTCGGCTATAGCCTTTAAGTCCTCCTTAGTCATGACGGCCCCCGTGGGATTATTGGGATAATTTAACATAAGGACCTTCGTCTTATCCGTGAGCTTTTCCGAAAGCTGCTCGGGTCGCAGCTTGAAATCGTTCTCTTTTTTCAACTCTATAACTACAGGCACTCCTCCAGCGAGCCTCACACAGCCTTTGTAGGATACATAGGCGGGCTCAGGCACCAGTACCTCATCAAGAGGGTCCAGCATAGCGCGGCAGGCCATGTCTATAGCCTCGGATCCTCCGATCGTCACGACTATCTCGTCATCGGGAGAATAGCTCAGCCCATATTTTCGGTCTAAGAACTTACTTATCTCCGCCCTAAGCTCCTTAAGTCCCGTACCCGGCGAGTAAAAGGTCTTGCCCTTAGTCAGAGAATATATACCCTCCTCCCTAATATGCCAAGGGGTGTCGAAGTCCGGTTCTCCCACACCGAGAGATATGACATCAGAGTCGATCATATCCGTCACCTGATCTAAGAACTTTCTGATACCGGACTTTGGTATGTCTCTTATATAGGAATTTAATGCATCTCTCATGACATTTCTATCCTTTCATCCTTTTTAAGCTTGCCGATCACTATGCCGTTATCTTTATATTTTTTCAGGACGAAGGACGTCGCCGTGCTGAGTACCCCGTCTATGGTAGAGAGCTTCTCGGTGACGAACATGGCCACCTCGCGCATGGATCTGCCTTCTATGGTCACAGCAAAATCAAAGGCCCCGCTCATGAGCTGGATCCCCGACACCTCGGGATATTGCCATATCCGTTCCGCGATCTGATCGAAGCCCACGCCTCTCTGAGGGTTTACTTTGACCTCAATGAAGGCATCCGCCTTTTCCTCGTCGGTCTTGTTCCAGTCTATGACCGCGTGATAGCCGCAGATTATACGTTCTTCCTCGAGCTTCCTTATCTCCTCTTTTACCTTTGCCTCATCTTCACCGAGGCAGGCGGCCATATCGGAAATGCTGACGCGCGCGTTCTTCTCAAGTATGGACAATATCATTTCTCGCATGATCGTTTTCTCCTTCATCTACCGTGATATATGAGATCCTCACCCGTTTAAGTATGAGCTCAGACCGTATAGATTTTTATATATGTATCTTTATCTCTCTGCCCGTCGGCTGGTACTCATAATAACGCACTCCTGCCGCGTTCAGCATACGCTTCGAGGCTTTGACCGCCGGAGTCTCCGAGTACTTGTCATCCGCGTATATGAGCGTCTTTATACCCGCTTGGATTATGGCCTTCGCACATTCGTTACAGGGAAACAGCGTCACATAGAGCTTAGTGCCATCAAGGGATCCTCCGCGGTAATTGAGTATCGCGTTCAGCTCGCTGTGGGTGCTGTAATAATATTTGGAGTTATAGGGGTCGTCCGCCTCGTGCTCCTTGTCCCAAGGGAATTCATCATCGCTGCAGCCCCTGGGGAAGCCGTTATATCCCATGCTGAGGATCTTATTATCCTCGCTCACTATGCAGGTGCCTACCTGAGTACTGGGATCCTTAGACCTCATAGCCGCGAGCTTCGCGACTCCCATGAAATATTCATCCCATGTGATATAATCTTCTCTTTTTTGCAACATGGTATCTCCTTTCTACGCATATTGATACAACTATATAAGCTTATGTATCTCGTCCGCCTCAGGCCTTCTTAAATAGGCCGTGCTATCACCGTCTGTCCGTTCTATAGCCTTGCCTTTATGGGTATGGCCTATGACAGCGGCACTCCTTTTTCCGAAAACTGCCTCATAGGCTTCGATCAAATTCGCACTCTCATTGCTAAGAAGGACGGCGGTCCCATAGGACTCGAGCCTATACGGATCTAGCTCAAAGGATTCGCAAAGCTCTATCGTCTGCTGTTTTATAGGTATAGCCCTTTGTGAAAATGAGGCACCTAAACGTTTTTCTCTTAAGAACTTCCAAAGAGCCGCGTACACTCCGCCCTCGCCCGCCTCATATAAAAGGTCTTTTTCTTTATACTCACAAAGAATGGCTTTTAGGGCTTCCTTGCACCCGCGAGGACTTATATCCGCTGCGGCGAAATCGTTTATCAAGCCGTCCTCTCCTTTATCTATATGGGCTTTAGAGTCCTTACAGATAAAGCGCAAGCTATCCTTATCAAAGGCTCTCCTGAAGAAGCTGTCCTCATATCGGGTCAAAAGACGTTTTCTAAGGTCTTTGTCCTCATACAACTTAAGGCTCCCGCTCAGCCCCGCGTATCCGCATACTATCAGATCGTACATATTTTCCTATATGCTAAAGTAACAGCCGCAGTATCGGCTGTTACCGTTATCCTTTGCTTTTATCAAAGCGCGCTTGCAAGTAAGGGAACGACCATGGCGAGTATCAAGATGATCGCCAGCACCGCAGTTATTATCTTTCTTGTCTTTCTATTCATCGATCCTCTCCTCCGTTTTTCATATTTCATCAAAGGATCTATATCCCTGTCGTCATACTTCGCTAATTATACTTAGTTTTTTCCCTGACTTCAAGCATTACGCGCTTAAATCGCGGCCGCAGGTGTAGGAGCACAATAAACCTACACGATCAGAGATCTATAGGATGAAGGGCGAAAGTTTTGACCTCATCTTGGGTGACGTCATC
>CAZQFD010000113.1:0-4132 GCA_964592535.1 uncultured Lachnospiraceae bacterium
ATAATAGACAAAGAAAACATAAAGGACACGAGCATCACGACAGATCCGACAGCAGGCAAGGAAGATATAAAAGACATAAAAGATACGAAAGAAGCTACAGCCTCGGAGATATAAAATGGCATTTACACATCTGCACGTCCATACCCAATATTCGCTCCTGGACGGTTCGAGCCGCATACCGGAGCTCATTTCCCACGCCAAGGGATTGGGCATGGATTCTCTGGCTATCACAGATCATGGAGCCATGTATGGGGTAGTCGATTTCTATAAAGAGGCCAAGAAACAAGGCATAAAGCCCATATTGGGCTGTGAGATCTATGTGACGAACGGCTCCCGCTTCGATAAAGAAAAGAGCACGAACGAAGCGCTTTATCATCACCTTGTCCTGCTCTGCGAGAATGATACCGGCTACCATAACCTCATGAAGCTGGTCTCAAGGGGCTTCACCGAAGGATATTATTACAGGCCCAGAGTGGACTACGAACTTCTGAGACAGTATAGGGAAGGGATGATAGCGAGCTCAGCTTGCTTAGCCGGAGAGATTCCAAAGTACCTTGTCGCCGATATGTATGAGGAGGCAAAAAAGGCCTGCTTGCGCTACCTCGACATCTTCGGCGAGGGCAATTTCTTTTTGGAGCTTCAAGATCACGGCTATGAGGATCAGAAGATAGTGATCCCCGGACTTTTGCGCCTTTCAAAGGAGCTCGGCATACCTCTCATCGCGACCAACGATGTGCATTATACCTATAAAGAGGACGCCGAGGCCCATGATATATTGCTCTGCATACAGACAGGAAAGAAGCTGAGCGATACCGACAGGCTCAGATACGAGGGCGGAGGCTTTTATCTAAAGAGCGAAGCCGAGATGCGTGAGCTCTTTAAATATGCTGAGGAAGCCATAGACAACACTCAAAAGATAGCCGAAAGGTGCAATGTAGAACTGACATTCGGTGTCACGAAGCTCCCGAAGTTTGATGTGCCTGGCGGGCTTACCGCCTCGGAATATCTGAGGGCGCAATGCGAGAAAGGCCTTAAAGAGCGATACGGGGATCGGTCCGAGGACCACAGAGAGCGCATGGAATACGAGCTCTCCACGATCGAGACTATGGGCTATGTAGACTATTTCCTCATAGTTTCCGATTTTATAAATTACGCCAAACGAAAAGGCATACCGGTAGGTCCCGGAAGAGGGTCCGCGGCTGGCTCTATAGTGGCCTATGTCCTGCGCATAACTAACATAGACCCCATAAAATACGATCTTCTGTTTGAGCGCTTCCTGAATCCGGAGCGAGTGTCCATGCCGGATATAGACGTAGATTTCTGCTATGAACGCCGAGAGAAGGTCATAGATCATGTCGTGAACAAATACGGCAAGGACAACGTGGCCCAGATCATCACCTTCGGTACGCTCGCGGCGAGGGGCGTCATAAGGGACGTGGGGCGAGTGCTGGATCTCCCATATAAGGAATGTGACCGTATCGCGAAGATGGTGCCCCAAGACCTCGGTATCACCTTGAAGAAAGCCCTCACCTCGCCTGATCTCAAATATGAATATGAGAATAATGATACGGTCAAATATCTCATAGATATGTCCATGCGCCTTGAGGGGCTTTCAAGACATTCCAGTACCCATGCGGCGGGAGTGCTGATAGCGGCGAAGAACGTAGACGAGTATGTGCCGCTCTCAAGGAACCCGGACGGCACCATAGTGACCCAGTTTGGCATGGTCACCTTGGAGGAACTGGGACTTCTTAAGATGGACTTTTTGGGTCTTCGGACCTTGACCGTCATAAAGAACGCTGTAGATCAGATAGAGGCGAACCACGGCACAAAGATAGATATAGACCGCTTAGACGAGGACGACAAAGAGATCTTCGATATGATCTCGAGAGGCGACACGGAAGGAGTGTTCCAGCTCGAGTCAGCGGGCATGACCTCCTTCATGAAAGAACTGCGTCCGGAGTCCATGGATGACATCATAGCCGGTATATCCTTATATAGACCGGGGCCTATGGACTTCATCCCCAGATATGTGCGCGGAAAGCACAATAAAAACGAAGTCACCTACGAGTGCGAGGAGCTGAAGCCCATATTGGAGAGCACCTACGGGTGTATAGTCTATCAGGAGCAGGTCATGCAGATAGTGCAGAGCCTCGCGGGCTATACTCTCGGAAGGGCGGATCTTGTACGGCGCGCCATGTCGAAGAAGAAGGCCGACGTCATGCTGAAGGAGCGTCAAAACTTCGTCTACGGCAATGAAGCGGAGGGTGTCAGAGGCTGTGTCGGTAATGGTATAAGCGAGGCAGTGGCGAACTGTATCTTCGATGAGATGGTGGACTTCGCTTCTTATGCCTTCAACAAATCGCACGCGGCTTGCTACGCGGTGATAGGATACCAGACCGCGTGGCTCAAGCATTATTATCCCGCGGAGTTCATGGCGGCGCTGATGACTTCAGTCATGGATATGACGGACAAAGTATCGTCATACATCGTTACCTCTAAAAATATGGGTCTTAAGCTCTTGCCTCTAGATATAAATAAGTGCGAGTATGCCTTCAAGGCGGATAAGGATGGCAATATATTCTTCGGACTATCCGCCATAAAAGGCGTGGGTCGGAGCGTGGTAGAGGACATAGTAGAGGAGAGAGAGCGAAACGGAGAGTATAAGGACTTTCAGGAGTTCATAGACCGTATGCCGAGGAGCGCAAACCGCAAAGTCGTGGAGAATCTCATAAAGGCCGGAGCCTTTGACTCCATGCCTGGGAACCGCAGACAAAAACTGCGTGTGCTGGATAAGCTCATAGATGATGCCCAAGAACGAAAAAAAAACGGGCTTCAGGGGCAGATGAGCCTTTTCGATCTGGAGGACGATGACAAAAAAAAGGAATACAGGATCGACTTCCCGGATCTTCCCGAGTTCAGTAAGGATGAATTGCTCCAATATGAAAAAGAAGCTGCCGGCATCTACTTGAGTGGACACCCCATCGACAACTATGCCGAGAGTTTCCGTAAGACGGTCACGGCGGTGGCATCGGACTATTACGCTGAGGAAGGAGAGCTTAGCTGCGCGCTCAAAGACGGTCAGGTAGTGGTGAGCGGTGGTATCATAACGGGATCGAAAGTAAAACTCACGAAAAGGAATACCAATATGGCCTTCCTCACGGTCGAAGATCTCTACGGGCAATTTGATGTAGTGGTATTCCCAAACGTATTTGAAAAGGCCAGGCAGTATCTGAATCTCGATAGCAAGATATATATAAAGGGACACATATCTACAGGAAGGGATGAAAACGCTTCCCTGATAGCGGACGAGATCATACCCTTTGAAAGGATGAAAAAGGAGGTCTGGGTGGCTTTCGCTGATAAGGAGGACTATATGCGACATGAAAAGGGCTTAGAGGATCTCTGCCTTGCGAATACGGGCACCGCGGATGTCATTGCCTACCTTAGAAAGGAAAAAGCCATGAAGAGATTGCCGCCCTCGTTTAGAGTGGAGATAAGCGAGGAGTCTCTCCCGGAATTTTTCGGGCGCTACGGCAGCGACAACGTAAAAGTAGTGGAAAGGAGCTATAACGACAACGGAGCGGGCATTTCCCCGTAAGTCCCTCCCGGAGTGGATGATGTGTGATATCCCGTGATGACGGGAGTCGGTATATGTTGCTTCATCAATTTATAAAACAGACGCAGAAAACGTCTATTAACCATGACAATGCTAAGGAGGATAAAAATGAATCGTAAGAAACAGACAATGATTGCTATGGTATCTGCAGCTTTACTCGCTGTAATGCTCTCCGGCTGCACAGAGCAGACATCAACGGATGAACCGGCAGATACTGCAGATACGTCAGTCGAAGGAATGGACGCAGCGGCTGAGTTGGTTTTAGATATACCAACAGTTCAGGCATTCACCGACGATGCGGTGCCGGAGGATGATATTGATAAGATTCTTTATGCCGGTATCAACGCCCCTAGTGCGATGAACGGTCAAAATTGGCATTTCACTGCTGTTACAGATAATAGTGTATTGCAGGAGATCGCCGCCGATATGGGTGGCGGACAGCCTATGGCTGCGCCGCCTGCCGATGAGTCAGTTGATGAACAGGAAAGCGAGGATACCGAACAGTCCTCTGCG
>CAZQFD010000114.1:0-4120 GCA_964592535.1 uncultured Lachnospiraceae bacterium
CTCGATGCCTGCCTCCTCGGCGGGGCCTTCCTCTGTGACATCGATCACGAGCAGGCCTCCGGACTCCGTATCAACAAGGATCGTTATGCCTATACCACTGTAGCTTCCGGTATACCTGGTCGTTTCCGCGGCGTATTCGTCTACATCAAAATACTGCACATAGGGGTCGTCGTCCGCGAGCGCCTCCACAAAGCCTCTGGCCGCCCCTTCTTCCATCGCGTCCGTATCCTTATCATAGAGATAATAGAGATCCAGATAGTTCTCTATCTCCGAGAGCTTATGCTCTATCCTGCGGTAATTGACCGAATCTCCGCCGAGCATATCGCTCAGATAATAGGTCGGGAGGAATATCGTGAGCTTGTATCCGAGGATCGGTATCGGTATCGATATATACCCTCTATAGAATATAAATATTATAAGGCTCGATAATATTCCGACGAGAAGACCCTTTATAAAGGGGTGTTTCTTTCTCTTTTTCTTCTTTTTGTCAGAGCCCTGCTCCCCGGCTCCTGCTTCCACGGGTGCATCCTCTACGAGATCCTCCGAAGCGCCTTCCTTCGTATCCAAGCTTTCCGGCTCCTTCACAGATCCTTCATCCAGGCTCTCATTTTCCTTATTTACTTCCAATTTGATCCCTTCCGTTCTTTCCTTCATTTATCTTATCTTATCTTAGTCTTATCATACTCAGGGACTTACATAGCTCAGCGGATCCACATAGCTTCCGTTTATCCTTATACCGAAATGCAGATGCGGGCCCGTAGAATATCCGGTCGAACCGCTGAGTCCGATCTGCTGACCTTGGGATACTTCCTCATCTACCGAGACCGAGAGCGAGGACATATGCATATAGACCGTATATACTCCACCGCCGTGGTTTATCATGATATAGTTGCCCGCGGAGGCTGAGTAAGTGGATATGACTACGGTCCCGCTCGCCGCGGCCACGACCGACGTACCTGTGGAGGAACTTATATCTATACCGTTATGGTTCGTGGACGCACCCTCCATGGGCTGTTCTCTAGAGCCGAAGTTCGAGGTCACGGTCGTAGCGTCCGGTATGGGCCAGATAAAGCTTATATCTCCAATCGACACGGTCTCATATGTCTCCCCCGAGCTTTCTGCCTGTTGTCTGGCTTCTTCCTCGCGCCGTTTTATCTCCGCCTCTATAGCGGCGATATTGTTTTCCTCCGCCTGCATGGCCGCCTCGATCTCACTGATATTGGCATCAGTGGCCGAAAGCTCTGCGTCTGCGGAGTTTATCCTTTCATTATAGGCGGCAAGCTCGGCCTGTTTATCATTTTGCAGCGCCTCCAGATCGCTCATCGCGGCCTCGGCCTCATCGGCCATGGCTGAAAGCGTCTCATAGCCTTCATTGAGCTCGGCCTCTTTTTCGGCTATCTCCTGCACCGTGGCCTTATATTCCTCGAGCTTTGCCCTGTCATATTCGGTTATCTGCCTTATATATTCCGCTCGGTTGAGGAGCTCCGAGAGAGAGCCCGACTCAAACAGCACATTGAGACTGCTGATACTGCCGTTCTCGTACATATACTTTATGCGGGTCTTCATGGAGCTGTATTGCTCCGACTCGGAGGCTTTGGCCTCCAAAAGGTCCTCTTCGGTGATCCTTATAGCCTCCTCCGTCTCATCCATCAGTTCAGTAAGCTCCGAAAGCCTCTCTCCTAGCTCGCTAAGCTTTGCGTCAAGCTCCTCTATATAGCTTAACGTATCGGCCTTCAGCTCATTGAGCGCGCTCAGCGTATCACTTATCGCGACTCTTTCGCTTTGAAGCTCCGAAAGTTTAGCCTTATTTTCTTCTATCTTACGTTTGGAATCCTCTATCTCCTGCCTGTCAAGCTCATCCTGCGAGGCGGTCGTAGCGACGGACGAGTCCGCACTATCCTCGTCCTCCTCTATATCCGTCACGCTCCCGGGGGCGTCTACCGTCACTATAGTATCTGTTCCCGCGGCATTTACCGGCATACAGATGAGCGCCACGGAAAGGATCAGGGCTATGGATCTTTTGCTTAGGAGATGTCTTTTCACTTTTATATATATCCTAAAAGGTCCGATCTACGGCCTAATGCCATCTTTAAGATAAGGTATCAAAGGGAGCGCCCTAAGAAGGCCTTCGACGGCGCGTATCCTTTTTTGGCTTTGGTCGTTATCGATCTTCTTAAACTTTAAGATGCTTTCGTATCGTAAAGAAGGATACGAAAAAGCCCATGCCGACGCCGAAGCATAGCCCGCAGACAAGGAGCCTATCGAGGATGTCCGAAAGCGGCACTATGCCTAAGAGGTCAGATCTCGTACCTAGGCCTAGCAGCCATTCCGAGAAAAAATCCAATATCCTGCGGTAGATGAGATAAAAGGCGGCAAGCGGTATGGCGGAACCCAAGGCTCCGATCATCACGCCTTCCACTATAAAGGGCGCTCTTATCATGAAGTTCGTAGCCCCTATGAGGCGCATGATCTCATTTTCACGCTTTCTGAACGCCGCCGTGACCGATATGGTATTGCTTATGAGGAAAGCGGACACCGCCACCAGCACACCTATCACCACTACCGAGAGCACGGAGATCACCCGATTCAGGCTCTTTAAGACCGAGACGACCGTATCGGCATAGTTCACCTCCCGAACGCCCTCAAGGCCTGAGATGAACTCCACCATGGCTTCCTGCTGTTCTATGGCTTCGGGGAACACCTCATAGCTGTCGCTGTTAGCGAGCGGATTGTCATCGGCGAAGGCTGCCGCAAGCTCCTCCGCGTCCTCCCCGAAATATTCGGTCTTGAACGTGTCCCATGCCTCGTCCGCCGAGATATAATTTATCTCCTTGACTCCTCCGTAGTCCAATATGGCCTCATACACGGCCTCTTTTTCCTCATCACCGGCGTCCTCTTCGAAGAATACGGTCATCCCGACCGTGGTCTCGGCGGTATAGACTATGCTCTGCACGTTTACGATGATGGAAAAGAACATACAAAACAGGAAGATACAGGCCGCTACTGTGGACACCGAGGCTACGGAAAAGAGGATATTGCGGCCAAGGTTCGATATGCCGCGGCCTATACAGTAAAAGAATGTCCTCATACCGCCGTGTGCCTCCCGAAGCGTCGCGGCTTATGAGCGATCAGATCTCTCTCCACTCTCAGCCCCCGTTCTTTGTCCCTAATGTCCGAGATCATACGCCCTCTCTCCATATGTATGACGCGCTTTTTCATGGACTCTACTATATCTTTAGAATGTGTAATAACTATGACCGTCGTGCCCATATCGTTTATCTCTTCGAGGAGCTTCATTATCTCTTTCGTATTCGCCTCGTCAAGATTCCCTGTGGGCTCGTCGGCAAGTATGACCCTCGGTCGGTTTATGAGGGCGCGCGCTATGGCTACCCTCTGCTGTTCTCCGCCTGAGAGCTCGTAGGGCATCGTCTTGTATTTATGCGAAAGCCCCGTAAGCTGAAGCATACGGGGTACTGTCTTTTTTATCTCCGAAGCGGGGGCTCCGATCACGCGCTGCGCGAAGGCCACATTCTCATAGACGTTCCTGTCGTTTAGCAGGCGGAAGTCCTGAAAGACTACGCCTATGGTACGGCGGAACCTCGGCACCTGCCTGCGCTTAAGGCGCTCTAAGTCAAGGTCGTTGACTATGATACCACCCTCTGTGGGCCTGATCTCCCGCGTAAGGAGCTTAAAGAGCGTGGATTTACCGGAGCCCGAGCTCCCTGTGATGAAAACGAACTCCCCGTCCCTCACGATGCGGTTCAGATCTCTTACAGCCCTTACTCCCGTCTGATAGGTTTTGCTGACATTTTCAAGTATTATCATAGCCTAAAAATCATTCTTCTCGATATAGTCCATATATTTTACCACCATGAGCGCTATTTTAAAAGTGATGGCGTCGTCAAATATGCGAAGATCCAGTCCCGTGGATCTTTGAAGCTTATCGAGACGATATACCAGCGTATTCCTGTGGATAAAGAGCTGCCTTGAGGTCTCGGAGACGTTTAGGTTGTTCCCAAAGAATCTGTCTATCGTGCTGAGCGTCTCCTCATCGAAGTCCTCCGGCGACTTTCCGTTAAAGGTCTCGGCTATGAACATACGGCAGAGGTTTATGGGGAGC
>CAZQFD010000115.1:0-4068 GCA_964592535.1 uncultured Lachnospiraceae bacterium
CTTCCTCTATGCCGATCCTACGGCTTTCGTCTAGTTTCATGGCTAACGTCATATACTCTCGCCTCCATTCCCTGTTGAGTTTTGCTTCCGCTACTGCTCTGTCTAGCTCCTCTACATCATTATACACAAGATCTGTTTGAATTACGACTGATTTCATTTTTCCAAAAGACCGAAGACTTTCCTTGAGATAAAAAGATAGCTGAGACCCTTGTATCACTTGGATCTCAGCGAGAGTGACGCCAACGGGAATCGAACCCGTGTTACCACCGTGAAAGGGTGGTGTCTTAACCTCTTGACCATGGCGCCGCATATCAAAAACGCCCCAACTAGGACTTGAACCTAGGACCCCCTGATTAACAGTCAGATGCTCTAACCAACTGAGCTATTGAGGCACGATCCTCGCGGACAGCTATTACATTTTAGCGAATGAAGGCAAGTATGTCAAGGATTTTATGAAAAGCATATAAAAGGCCGCGTAGAATAGCTTTCTACCGATTCCAAAGATACGAGAGCGATCATCATATAAGCGCTCGCTAGTATGAAGCTTCGCCGTCTTGGAGCTTCGGCAAGGCTTTTTCATCATCTTCTACCTCTCCGCTTATCTCCAGCTCGAACCAAAATTCCACGCCATTTTCCTTATTTTCGACCCCGTAGGCCTGCCTGTGGCCTTCCATGATAGCCTTTACTATGGAGAGCCCTATGCCTGAACCTCCGTAGGCTCGGGTGTGCGCCTTGTCGACCTTATAGAATTTTTCCCAGATCCTGTCGATATCCTCATCGGGTATCGGACGACCGTCATTATATATGAAGACCCTTATATGCTTTTCATCCGGGGCTTGTCCGCTCAGGATGATGCGTTTTTCCCCATCTATGTGATTTAGCGCGTTCGTAAAATAGTTAGTGACGACTTCCTGTATCTTAAACTCGTCTCCCCAAGCGAATATGCCCTTAGGGAAATCATTTATGACCGTAGCTCCCTTTTCTTCCGCGTTTATCTTCTGTGACTCCGCTACCCCGTATACCAGTTCCGAGAGGTCGAAGCGGGAGATCTCCGCCGCGTCGTTTCCGAACTCGAGGTTCGTGAGCGAGGTGAGCTGTTTTACCAGCTTATTCATCTTCATGGCTTCATCCATGATGACATTGCAATAATAATCCCTGCTCTCCTTGTCTTCCGCCATGCCCTCCGTGAGCCCTTCGGCGTAGCCCTCTATGAGCGCGATCGGAGTCTTTAACTCATGCGAGATATTCGAGATGAAGTCCTTCCTCATCTCGTCTATCTTCGTCTTTTCTTCTATATCTCTTTTCAACTTCACATTCGCCGTTTTTAGCTCGGCGATAGTCTTTTCGAGCCGATTCGACATCTCGTTCATCGAGGCTCCGAGCACTCCCAGCTCATCCTGACGCTTTCCTGTATATTTGGCCTCAAAGTCAAGGTCTGCCATACGCCTTGAGATCTCCGCTAGTTCATCTATGGGTCTAGTGACTATACCGGTAGCGAGGAAGATGATGACGCTCCCTACCGCCAGCACCAAGAATCCCACTATCAGGAGGAATCGGTTCGTTATCTGTACGCTGTCCTCGATATGCGCCACCGGCATAGACATGAGGAACATCGTCTCCTCATCTGAAAAATACCCCCAGCACTCGAGGTAGCTTCCGCCCGAGCGCTCATCATAATTAAGCTGTACGACATAGTTGTCATAAACGGCTATAGTCCTTCCAGGGCCTTCGTCCTGAGTCTTGTTGGGAATGTATAAGAACGGCAGACCGATCACAGCGCCTCCCTTGGCTTCGTACATGAAAAGGCGCAGTTTCTGCTCCATCCACTCGCCTTCACGGCTAGCCGCGATGAAGGCTCTGTCATTCTTATCGATCAGCACGATGTTTATATTTGACACATCGTTCAGATTCCTTATCATTGCCACCATGGGGGAGTCCTTCGCATCCTGTCCAAACTCTTGATAGAGTAGCTCCACGATAGTATATCCCAGATCGTCGGCGAGGGTCGCCGTGCTATCCACAGTTTCATAGCTCATCTCAAGGGAATCTACTTTTTCATTGAAATAATAGGTCTCAAGACAATAGCTGTTTATGATGTACATGGCGAAGATGATAAGCGCCACGATACATACGAATATCATTGTGAATCTGATCCTGATGGAATGTTTCATACTGTCTCTGTCGGTATAGGAAGGTGATCTTATGCCTTATGGGCCTGCCCATCGCATCTTAGCTTTCAAACTTATATCCCATGCCCCAGATCGTCTTTATTTGAGAGCCAGCATCCCCGAGCTTTGCCCTGAGTTTTTTTACATGGGTGTCTATCGTCCTTGCGTCCCCGAAATAATCGTAGTCCCAGACATTGTTGAGGATGTTCTCTCTGCTGAGCGCGAGGTTCTTATTCTGCATGAAATAGTCGAGCAGCTCAAACTCTTTATAGCTTAGATTGACTTCTTCTCCGTTGGACTTTACTATGTGAGCTCCTCTGTTTATCTCTATGGCGCCGCATACCTGTATGTCATCCTCCGTCCTATGTGTGCGCCGAAGGATCGCCTCGACCCTTGCCGTGAGTATCTTGGGGGAGAACGGCTTTGTGATATATTCGTCTACTCCCAATTTAAAGCCCTGAAGCTCATCCTGTTCATCGCCTCTCGCTGTCAACATGATGATCGGCACCTTCGAGATCTTCCTTATGGTCTTTACTACCTCCCAGCCATTCATCTTCGGCATCATGACATCCAGCAGTATGAGGGCGACGTCCTTTTCGCTGCAGAAGGTATCTACGGCCTCTTCCCCGTCCTCGGCCTCTATTACGACGAAGCCCTTGGCTCCCAGGAAATCCTTGACCAGCTTCCTCATCCTTATCTCGTCGTCCACCATCAATATCTTCAAAGCATCCATCGTCTGACCTCCCGAAGATCTGTCTATAACGCTCTAAAAAACGCCGATATACGGCGCCCTAAGCCACCCCTTTCAAGCTCAACTATGTATCGCGATCTGTCTGTTTTTTTATCATAAAGAAGCTTTGTGTAAAATATGTGAAGCTCACTTTTCGCTCTGGTCATAGCCACATAGAACATCCTGCGCTCCTCTTCGAGCTCGGCTTCATCCCTCTCGAGCTTCCAAGGCGTTATGCCTTCGTTACAGGCGATGAGATAGACCTTATCGAACTCAAGCCCCTTAGCCCCGTGAAAGCTCATAAGCTTTATCTTGTCTTCTGTGATACCTTCCCTTTTAAGCTCCTTCTTAAGCGCCGAAGCAGCTCTGTGGACTCGATAGAGCACGGCTACGGTCTCATCTTCACCTTTTTTTAGGCTCTTTTTAAGTTCTGAGCAAAGCGACTTTATCTCGACCTTTTCGTCCCTGAAGGCTCTTATCCTCACTTTGCCGCAGAGCGCCGAACTTTTCTCATCGCAGGGGCGAAGTTCTTTTTTGAATCTTTGCTTATTATTATCTATCAATCTGAGCGACGCGTCTACTATATTTTTGCCGGAACGATAATTAGTCTTAAGTGTCACGACGCGAAGTCCGGGATGCTCCTTTGGAAAATCCAGCATGATCTTAGGGTCTGAGCCTCTGAATCCGTATATGCTCTGGTCGTCGTCCCCTACTATGAAGATATTATAAGGCGGAGTCAAAAGGAGCTTCACTATCTCATACTGAGTGGGATTTATATCCTGAAACTCATCGATCATGATATATCGATACCGCTTTTGCAGTCTAAAAAGCAAGCCGCGGTCCCGCCGTAAAAGCGCGAGAAGTTCCGTGAGCATATCGTCAAAGTCTATAAGCCCTTCCGATCTCATGGCCCTTTGAAAGGTCGCTCCGAGAGCTTTCATCAAAGGCTCCGGGAGCGGATAGTCTATGTGAGTCACCCCGTTTTTTCGACTCCCGAGCTCGCTTAACACTATACCAGCCATATCGGTGCTTAAACGGAGATCTGAAAACTCCGTACTCAGGATCTGCCACATGAGCTTCGTACATTCGAGCTCCGATGCCACTCGGCTCCTTCCAAAGCTTCCTTCCGCCCTGAGTATTGCGTAAAAGATCGAATGAAAAGTGCCGAAG
>CAZQFD010000116.1:0-4065 GCA_964592535.1 uncultured Lachnospiraceae bacterium
GGCATGACCGGTACGGCCCAGACCGAGGAGAACGAGTTCCGAAGCATATATTCCATGGACGTCATAGTCATCCCGACGAACGTACCTGTCATAAGGGTGGATCACGATGACGCGGTGTATAAGACCAAGGCGGAAAAATTCAAAGCCGTCTGTGACAGCGTGGAGGAGGCTCACGAAAAGGGACAGCCGGTGCTGGTAGGTACCATCACCATAGAGACCTCAGAACTGCTTTCTCGTATGCTTAACAAACGCGGCATACCCCATAAGGTATTGAACGCGAAGTTCCACGAGCTGGAGGCGGAGATCGTGGCGGAAGCTGGCAAGCACGGAGCCGTTACCAGCGCCACAAACATGGCGGGGCGCGGTACCGATATAAAGCTTGACGATGAAGCAAGGGCTGCGGGCGGACTTAGGATAGTCGGTACGGAACGCCATGAGTCAAGGCGTATAGATAACCAGCTCAGAGGACGTTCCGGACGTCAGGGAGACCCCGGCGAGTCGAAGTTCTATCTGTCTCTTGAGGACGACCTCCTCAGGCTCTTCGGCGCGGATAATCTCATGACCATGTTCAACACCCTGGGTGTAGAAGAAGGCGAGGAGATACATCATAAGATGTTATCTAAGGCCATAGAGAACGCCCAGAAAAAGATAGAGTCCAATAACTTCAGCGTGCGAGAGCAGCTTCTGAAGTACGACGAGGTGAATAACGAACAGAGGGACATCGTATATGAGGAGAGACGCAAAGTGCTTGACGGCGTCAATATGCGCGATGTCATCATAAAATATATACAGGATATAGTCGATAACGCGGTGGAGATGAGCATAAGCGAGGAGCTGACGCCAGAGGATCGGGATATGCAGAGCCTCAACAATCTCCTCTTGCCCATCATCCCGCTGAAGCCTCTCAGCCCTACAGAGGAGCAGTTCGCCACGATGAAACGGGACGAGCTCAGGCAGTTCCTCAAGTCGCAGGCTATCAAGCTCTATGAGGAGAAAGAGGCCGAGTTCCCCGACGCTGAGCAGATGAGAGAGATAGAACGGGTCGTCTTGCTGCGCGTCATAGACAACAAGTGGATGAGCCATATCGATGATATGGTCCAGCTAAGAGAAGGTATAGGGCTGGTAGCGTTTGGGCAGAAGGATCCTCTTGTAGAGTATAAGACAGAGGGCTATGAGATGTTCGACAGCATGACGGCCTCCATAAAGGAAGAGACCGTCAGGATACTCTATCACATCAGGGTAGAACAGAAGGTAGAACGCGAGCCCGCCGCGAAGATAACCGGCACGAATAGGGACGATACCGCAAAGGCCGCCCCTAAAAGGAGAGAGGTCAAAAAGATATATCCTAATGACCCTTGCCCCTGTGGATCGGGAAAGAAATTTAAGCAATGCCATGGCAGGAATTTCAAGCCGGGAGATGTCATAGATTTTTCTAAGCCTGCGGCAAGAGCCTAAAAAGCAGGATAGGGATACAGAGATGGCGATAGTTGAATTTGAAACATACAGATCGGAGCTTGGGCTTTTAAAGGCGCCTATCGAGGAGCTGAGAGGCTCCTTAGATCTTGACTTTAAGAGAGACCGTATCACGGAGCTGGAACGGCAGATGGAAGAGCCGGGCTTTTGGGACGATAACCAAAGCTCGACGAAGATAGTAAAGGAGCTAAAGGCTCTAAAGGATACGATCTCGAAGTTCGAATCCATAGAACGGCAGTATGAGGATGTCGAGACGCTCATAGAGATGGGAGCGGAGGAGGACGATGAGGAGCTTTGCGCCGAGGCGGGTGAGACCTTGGCGAAGCTTAAGACGGATATAGAGGCGGAACGCATAGCTCAGCTCCTTTCGGGAGAGTATGACGCCAATAATGCCATACTCGCGCTTTCCGCAGGGGCGGGAGGCACCGAATCCATGGACTTCAATGAGATGCTGTATCGTATGTACAGCAGATGGTGCGACAAGCACGGCTTTAAGATAAAGGTCATGGACTATCAGGAAGGTGATGAAGCCGGCATAAAGGGCGTGAGCTTTACCGTCGAGGGAGAAAACGCCTATGGCCTTCTGAAATCAGAAGCGGGAGTACACAGGCTCGTGCGCATATCTCCTTTCAACGCGCAGGGCAAGCGGCAGACCTCCTTCGTCTCCTGCGACGTCATGCCGGAGCTGGATGATACCATAGAGGTCGATATAGATCCCAAAGACATAAAGATGGAGGTATATCGTTCCTCGGGTGCGGGCGGACAGCATATCAACAAGACCTCCTCGGCGGTCAGGCTCATACATATACCTACGGGCATAGTTACTGCTTGTCAGGAGGAACGCTCTCAGTTCCAAAACAGAGAAAAAGCCATGCAGATGTTGCGCTCGAAGCTCTATATGCTGAAGCAGCAGGCCCATGCCGAAAAGCTCTCCGACATTCGAGGCGATGTGAAGGAGATCGCTTGGGGGAGCCAGATACGAAGCTATGTGCTGCAGCCCTATACTATGGTAAAAGATGTGCGTACCGGAGAAGAGACAGGCAACGCGCAGGCTGTATTGGATGGGGATATAGATATTTTTATCAGCGCCTATCTGAAGTGGCTGAAACTGGGAAAGCCCGATAGGAGGGTGGCGGACAGCGAGTGATAGTGCCGGAAGCTGCCGAATAGGTCCCTTAAACGATAGCGAAACGTGTTTCGGAGCCACATGAGGCGGTACCGGGATATGTTTCGCTCTTGATTTCTATAGTACATCGTTTTATATCATGGAAGATGATCGCTTAGGACGAAGCAAGGCGCGAAAAAAAGAAAATGAAGATCCTGAGATCTTTGAGAGCTCGTCCCCGGAGGAGACCTTTCAGATAGGGAAGGCGGTCGGAGAAGATTCCGAGAAGGGAGAGATATATCTTCTCTCGGGAGATCTCGGCGCGGGAAAGACCGTGTTCGCTAAAGGTTTTGCCGCGGGACTCGGTGTAGATGAGGATGTCACCAGCCCCACGTTCACGATAGTAAAAGCATATATGAGCGGGAGGATCCCGCTGTATCATTTCGACGCTTATCGTATCGCGGATCCCGATGAGCTCTATGCTATAGGATATGAGGAGTATTTCTACGGGGACGGGATCTCTTTGATAGAATGGCCCGAGATGGTGTCCGAGTTGATACCGAAAGACGCAGTGCTAGTCACTATCAAAAGACGCGGCGTGGAGGATCAGGATAGACGGGAGATCCGCATATATCGCTCCGTAAGCATTGAGCTTAAATGAGACTCGAAGGGAGAGCCTGATGAAGGTATTGGGAGTGGAAAGCTCCGGCCATGTGGCTTCGGTAGCCCTTATAGAAGATGACATACTGCGCTGTGGATCCACCATCAACAACGGACTCACACATTCAGAGACGCTCATGCCCATGCTGGCCGATATGATGGAACGCGGCAACTTTGAGCTTCGGGAGATCGACGCTATAGCGGTCTCCGCGGGGCCGGGATCGTTCACGGGGCTCAGGATAGGAGCCGCGACGGCCAAGGGACTGGCGCTCGCTCTGGATAGACCTATCGTCTCCGTCTCCTCGCTTGAGGCGCTTTCGGAAAACCTAAGGCCTTCGGAAGCCTTCATCTGCCCTATCATGGACGCCAGGCGCGGACAGGTCTACTGCGCTCTGTTTAAGGAAGGCCGAAGGCTGATGGAGGACAAGGCGGAGACCATCGAAGGATATATTGATGAGCTTCGCAAGATCTGTGGAGAAGAAGGGAGATTCTTCTTTTTGGGAGACGGCTTTCCTCCGCATAGAGAGATCATAGCCGAATGCCTGGCTGGCCGATACGAGGCCGCCCCGCCCGAGAACGCGCTTCAACGCGCGGCCTCCGTGGCAAAGCTCGGCTTGTCTGCTTACGATACTTGGCTTAAAAAGCATGGTATGACACCCGAGGAGATAACGAAGCTTGGGACCGAAAATATCACGTTCTTTGATGATACTGTCATGAGCTCGGATGATCTCGTGCCGAAGTATATAAGGAAGCCCCAGGCTCAAAGGGAGCTGGAGGCGGGTCTTTTGGAGGATCCGGGATTGCACAGTCTAAAAAAGCTGAGCGGT
>CAZQFD010000117.1:0-4053 GCA_964592535.1 uncultured Lachnospiraceae bacterium
ACAACGATTTTATAAAAAAAAGTTATACTAATTATAAAAATTTTATTAACTAACCTCTCAAATCTTCAAAAAATCGACTGTTTTGAAGCCTTGAGAGGGATTTTTGTTTACAAGAGTCAAAAAACAAGTTATAAATCTTAAAATAAATCGCCTCGCAGGGTATCAGTGTTCCGATATGGCACAGTATCGTACCGCCGCTTTAGCGGTTTAAACGAAAGGTGTCTCGACCCGAAGAGCGCTCTGAAGGGCTTGAAGGTGAGGGAGCGATACCGCTTTACGCGGAGGCGGATCCACATGGGAGAGATCTCGTGGGAGAAAAAGAGGAAAGGATGGATATATATGAGTGATTTCGTTCTATGGACCCCCCTGTTTTCATTTCTGGTATTTGTGCTGTTTTTCGCGATTGGAGACTGGATAAGCAACCTGACAAAGTCTCGAGTGTCCGGACTGTTGGTCGCGATGATACTGTACCTGATTGGTTTCCAGATAGGCGTCATCCCGGCTACCTCACTTTCGGATACAGGTATCCCCACGATAGCTTCTAACTACGGTATCATGCTCCTGCTGGTAGGTATGGGTACCATGTTAAAGGTCAATGAGTTGATAGCCCAGTGGAAGACGGTCGTGATAGCACTGGTAGCGCTGGTAGGATTGGGGATCTGCTCCTTCACCGTCAGCACATGGTTGTTCGGACGTGAATGGGCGCTCAGCGCGTCGGCTCCTATCTCGGGAGGTATCATCGCGGGCCAGATGACAGCTGAGGCCGCGACTGCCGCAGGAAGAGACGACCTTGCCGCTTTCGCTATGCTGGTCATCGGTTGTCAGGGATTTATAGGTATCCCCATATGTAGCTTTTTCGCCCGTAAATACTGCAACGGCATACTGAAGGGCGAGATCCAGATGAAGCAGGCCGCTGAGGTGCGTTCCAACGATAAGCCCAGGCTGCTCAGCAAGATGCCTTCATGGATGAGCGGAGACAATACCATATTTGCGAAGATGGCGATCGCAGGATTTGTCGGATATCTCATCTCAGCTATTTGCTCAGATGTGCCTGGTCTTTCCTATGTGACGAACGCGATCATCATGTACTTGATCATGGGTATCGTCTTCTGCTTGATCGGTTTCCTGCCCGCGAACGCCCATGTAAAGTGCCACGCAAACGGATTCCTGATGCTCTGCGTGCTCTCGATAGTTCCCGGAAGCCTTGCTACGCTCAGCCTTTCGGATCTGATAAACATGATAGTGCCTCTGGTAGGTACGCTCGTAGTAGGTGCTGCATTCGTATGTCTCTTCGGTGCTATAGCAGGTAAGCTCATCGGCGTTCACTGGACGATCGCCTTTGCGATCGCTATCTGCTGTACCATAGGTTATCCCGGTACGCAGATCATCGTTGACGAGGTGACCCGTAGCCTTGACTGTGATGAGGAGATGAGAGCAAAAGTATATGAGAATGTTATGCCGCAGATCATAGTTTCCGGATTCACGTCAGTTACAGTGGCGTCGGTAATATTCGCCGGACTTGTATGTCCGCTCATCTTCTGATAGAACGGATGAAAAAAGTTTGAGGCTACGAACTAACAAGTACGGTACATAGCAAATTAAAACGATCGAAAGCGGCGTATTGGCATTCCCGACAGGATGAAAGCTCGAAAGAGACGAAGGAGGGCACACAAGACGCCGCTTTTTGTAAAGAAACATATATTGCGGAAGGAGAACTAGGTTATGGGTAAGAAAGTGTTCAAGAACTGCAAAGTAGTGGATGTAGTAGAGAAGAAGGTCTTTGATGGAGAGGTGCTCGTAGAGGATGGAAAGATCGCAGAGGTAGGCGCTCACGTCAATGCCGAAGGCGCTGAGGCGGTAGATCTCGGAGGCAAATACCTTACGCCCGGACTGTTCAATTGCCATACGCATATGTGCATGGCTCCGGCGGCTTCTGTAGAGTATGGGCTTAGTGACAGCAAGACCACGATCATGGCTATCAATAACCTAAAAAAATACCTCGAGACCGGCGTTACTTTCATCAGAGATGTGGGTGGTACGAATTATGTTGATATAGATGTGAGGAACGCCGCAAGGAAGGGCGAGATCGTGGCTCCCGATATGCAGGTATCCGGAAAGATCATCTGCATGACAGGCGGACACGGCTGGCAGATGGGACGCGAGGCTGACAGCCCCGATGAGTGCCGTAAGGCAGCCAGAGAGCAGCTCCGCGCGGGCGCTGATTGGATAAAGATCATGGGTACTGGCGGAGTCATGACCGAAGGCGTAGAGCCCGGTTCTCCCCAGCTCAACGAGGACGAGCTTCGGGCCGCTATCTATGAGGGACATAAGGTAGGCGCGAGAGCTGCTACCCATTCTCAGGGTATGACAGGTATCAAGAACGCGTTGAGAGCGGGCGTAGATACGGTAGAGCATGGATTCTACATGGACGATTGGTGCTTTGACTGGATGAAGGAGCACAATGTATTCTATGTACCTACTCTGGCGGCTGTACACTGGATCAAGGTCAACGGCGTTGAGGCGGGGATACCGGAGTATGCAGTAAGGAAGGTAAATGCTACCTACGACGATCATCTCAATACCTTCCGCAATGCTTATAAGGCTGGAGTAAAGATAGCCCTCGGTACAGACGCCGGCACGCCCTTCAACCGTCATGACATGACAGCCTATGAGATAAAGCTCATGGAGGATGCAGGAGTGGATCCTTGGGATGCTCTCAGGGCAGGTACTATCGTAGCGGCTGAGCTCTGCGGCGTAGAGGCTACCCACGGCAGTCTTGAAGTCGGTAAGAAGGCAAACATGGCTGTATTCGATAACGACCCCACCAAGGACGCCGAAGGACTCCTGCATTGCCGAATGACGGTGCTCGGCGGAGAAGTTGTTCACTGCGATATGTGATAAGGCAGGGACGCTCTGAGGATCGATTTAAAGATATAAAGATAGGCTTATAGGAAAAACGTGTTTGTAATGACCCGCTGAGAGCTAAGTATATAAGGCTCACAGCGGGTCGTAGCTTTATCTATCATGCGTTCCGCCTTCTTTTGTATCTCCGGATCACTTGAGGAGAGCGGCTTTCCGCAGATCAAGCTATTTATATTAGTATAAATATTTTGCCCGCTTTTCAAAAGCCTGCAAAAAAGGGATCCTCGCTATGTCTCTTAAAAAAGAGTTTGACAGAGACGTGATTTTGTGATAGTTTCGTAAACGGAGGAAGTCGGCGCGGATATATTGCCGTATCTGGGCTTGAGTTTTATGCGAAAGTCCCGAGACGGATCCCGTCATGACAGCTCCGGATGACAATGACAGACAGGTCGTAAAAAGAAAAGATGAAAGTGAGGTGAGCTCATGGACGGCTGCGGCAGTAGTGGACGATGTAGGGGCATGGCAGACATATCCGAAGAAGCGGGCGCGGGCCGTGCTATCTGTGAGCGGACCTATGCTTTTGGCTTATATATTATGGGCTTTTGACGTGTCGGAAAGTCTAAACTCGGTGTCATAACGCGTAACGGAGCTTTCTGAGGCTGTAAACGTGCGTGTCGTAGGTTTACGCCATCTTAAGCCTATCTGAGGATCATCGTTATACCATTGCCCTTTCCCTATGGCGTAGAGTCACAGATCGGAGTGAGACCGCCGAGGAGAAGCGCAATGTTTTTTTGTGCGATTTAAGGTCGGTGTCTCGCCCCTTCAAACCTGAGGTCTAAAGGCAAAGACAGGAAAGGAGCGATCAAAGATGGCTAAAGATGAGATGAAGGAGGAAAAGAAGGATCTCCTTGAAAAAAAAGTTCCTAACGCGAGGAGCGGAACAGAAGAGCAGGAGGCTGAGGCCGCTAAAGGCAAACAGCACCCTGATTATGAAGATGAGATAAGCGAGCTCGTAAAGAGCAGGATGAGTCCGACGGCGCTCAGGAAAAAGCTGTCGCACTATCATGAGAACGATATAGCGGCGGCCATGGAAGAACTGGATAAGGAGCAACGCCGTAGGCTATATCACGTTCTAAATGCTGAAGAACTTTCGGATATACTCGAATATACCGACGATCCTATTCGGTTTTT
>CAZQFD010000118.1:0-4006 GCA_964592535.1 uncultured Lachnospiraceae bacterium
GAGACGAGCTCCAAGGAATATCTGCCGTTTGTGGCCCTGCTCGGAGGGGCTCTCAAAGCCGCGAAAGAGGAAAAAGGTCCGTTTCAGGTATTGCTCCCCTCTACCGAAGGCTCGGAAGCGGACGGACAGTACGCATGGGCTGTGGAGGCTGTGCTGGATAGACAGGGGCTTTCCCGCGTCACCCCTGTCGCTCCAATACTTGAGAAACTGCCGAGGAGAGCGCTGAAGCTTGATCTATTGTTTCGTGCCGTCCTGACGGGAGATGTCCTTCTTTGTGCGCCGATCGAAGAAAGAGGCGAGCTTGCGCCCAAAAGGATACCGGACATGGACGAGCTTTGTGAGCTTGCCGAATATATCGGAAAGATCTCCGTAAGCGGAAGGACGCTTGCCGCCATAGGGGAGCCTTATACTCTCTTTAGGCTGAACGACGGTGTGCCTGAGACCTTGGAGCGAGACGGATGGATGCTTTTAAGGGCGCCGCTAAGTGAATATCTTTGGCAGCTTTGGAAGGATGCGGGGATGGCTCTAGATGAAAAGCTTCAAAAGCAAATGATAAAGCTCGGGCGACTCTTAGGCGAACGCAGCAGCTTTTCAAAAGATCCCGAGTCTCTGATCTCGGACGTGGACCGTATATTGCCCCGTTTTGCGGGAGCGAACGGGCGGTACCGCTTGGCAAAGGCCAGGGAACTTTCCAAAAGCTCGTCCGGCGTGCTCGTGATCTCGCCGCGCTATGAGAATACGGCGACGATCCTTGAGATGACGGGAGCCTTAAAGGATATTCCGCATTTTCAATTACTTATGGACAGCGACTGGGATGAGTCCGCATGGACGCGCCTTCGTTCCTTCCTGCATTACCTCAAATAAAAATATCCTTCAGGTTGCCATAGCAACGGACAAGATGAGCTATGTCTGTTAGGATGTAAAAAATTAGTTAGCTATAACTAACCATAATCACTGCATAATATAAGGAGACATATCAATGAAGAAGATAGTACCTATCATGGCCGCGGCTTGTATGTTGATGAGCCTGCTGGCAGGCTGTAGCACTTCCTTGGATCAGGCAGCGGCAGAGACCGAAGCAACAGAAGCAGCCGAAGCGACTGAGGCGACCGAAACATCCGAGGATAGCTCGGAGAGCGGGCTTTCCGAGGAGAGCGGAGACGGCGATACCCATACGGTCGTAGACCACGCCGGCGATACGGTAGAGGTGCCCAATGAGATCACCCGCGTAGTCATCGACCAGATCCCCATACTTTCTACCTATATGGCCTATTTTGAAGGCTCGGCCCCCTATATAGTCGGCTATTGCGGGTCGTTCAAATCCGTCATAGAGGATACTGTTTTGAAGAACATCGCTCCGGAGCTGATGGAGTCGTCGGAGACCGTTTATGCCCAGAGCGACCTGAATATAGAAGAGATCATGAAGCTGGAACCCGACGTGATCTTCTATAACGCATCAAATACCGAGCACGCCGAGATCCTTAAGGCCAGCGGCATACCCAGCATAGGCTTTGCCACTACGGGGGCAGACGCGGATCCCTTGGAGCGCTATGATGAATGGTTGAGGCTGTTGGAGGACGTATTCGGAGAGGACGGCAAGATGGACGCGTTCATAGCCGCGGGAGATGAAATCGTTGGCGATATAGAGGCGCGTATCGCCGAGATCCCCGAAGAAGAACGTCCTAGCGCCATGATCTTGTGGGGATACAGCGACGGAGTGCCTCAGGTGCCCGGGAGCGGTACCTTCGGGCCGTTCTGGACTCAGCATCTGGGCGTCAATGACGTGGCGGCCGAAGAAGTGCAGGGCTTCGGACAGGTGAGCATGGAGCAGATCTACGTCTGGGATCCCGACATACTTTTCTTGGACGGGCCGGGACTGCTCTCCATGAATACTCAGCAGGTATTGAACAATGAAGTGGAAGGAGCCGATTTTTCGATACTCAGCGCCGTACAGAACGGACGCGTATATGATACCACTCTCGGGATGTGGAACTGGTTCACTCCGAACCCCGACGCTCCGTTGGTGCTTGCCTGGATGGCTTGCAATACTTATCCTGAGGCCTTCGCCGACTATCCCTTGGAAGATACCATCAAAGACTACTATCTGGAGTGGTATGGCTATGAGGTGACGGATGAGGAGCTGCAGGAGATGTTGCTCTACTGATGAAAGACAGTCTTTGGATCAAAAGGGGGCGATTTACCCCTATAGCCGCCGCGCTGATGCTCTTGCTCCCTATAGTTACGACCCTTATCTGCCTTTGCGTGGGCAGGATGAGTGTACCGGTGGGAGATGTGGCCGCCGCGCTCCTTAACTCCTTTGCGGGAGGGCAGGGCGGAGGGACGAACTACGCCATAGTGATAAATATCCGCCTGCCGAGGATCCTGATGGCGATCATAGTCGGTATGGGCCTCACCTGCGCGGGGAATGCCTTTCAGGCTCTTTTTTCAAATCCCTTAGCAACGCCGGACATACTGGGAGTCACGAGCGGCACCTGCGTGGGGGCCATATTGGCCATCATACTCTCTTGTAGTATATTGGAGATACAGCTCATCGCTCTGGCGTTTGGGCTTGCTTCCGTCTGGTTCACGCTGAAGATCGCGGGGAAAGACCGCGGCGGTTCCATGGTACATCTGGTACTGGCCGGAGTGATAGCGTCGTCCTTATTCAACGCGATAGGTTCTCTTTTGAAATATACGGCGGATCCGCAGGACAAGCTCCCGGAGATCACCTATTGGCTCATGGGCAGCTTTACGGGAGCGAGCTATCGAGAGATCCTGATAGGCTCGCCGCTGATATTCGCAGGAGTGATAGTGATATATCTGCTGCGCTGGAGATTGAATATCCTTTCCCTCAGCGAGGACGAGGCAAAAGCCAGCGGTATCGATCTTAAAAAGACTCGGATGATATTTATACTCGCGGCCACCGTTATCACGGCCTCATCCGTCTCCATGTGCGGACAGGTTGGGTGGATAGGACTTTTGATACCTCACTGCGCCAGGATGCTGGTAGGGAGCAATAATCGATATGTGATACCCTTAAGCCTCAGCTTAGGAGCAAGCTTTATGATCTTGATCGACACGCTCTCTCGGACGATCAGCGTCATCGAACTGCCTATATCCATCCTTACGGCCATGATCGGAGCTCCGGTCTTTATATCTTTGCTGAATAAGAACAGGAGCAACTTAAGATGACACTGGAAGTACATAACGGAAGCTTCGGATACCCTGGGCAGGAGGATATATTGAAAGATATGGAGCTTAGGCTGGAAGACGGTCATATCCTCGCGGTACTGGGGCCGAACGGTATAGGAAAGACTACGCTCCTTAAGTGCATGATCGGATTGCTGTCTTGGCGAAACGGCAGTACGCTTTTGGACGGACGAGACATAAAGGCTATGAAGCCCAAGGAACTGTGGAGCACCATATCCTATATACCGCAGGCTCGCAGTTTTGCGTTTTCATATACGGGGCTCGAGATGGTGATGATAGGCCGCAGCGCTCATCTGGCTACCTTTGAGCAGCCCGGAGAGCGAGAGATCGAGATGGCGGAGGCTATGATGGAACACGTCGGGATCTTACATCTTGCGAAGAAAGACTGTAATCGGATGAGCGGCGGCGAGTTGCAGATGGTCCTGATTGCGAGAGCCCTCATCAATGAGCCCAAGATCATCATATTGGACGAGCCGGAGACAGGGCTTGACTTTCACAATCAGATCCTGGTGCTGGACATGATCCGAAGATTAGCTCATGAGGAAGGGATAGGCGCTATCATGAATACACATTATCCCGCGAACGCGATGTCGATTGCGGATGAGGCCCTGATGATAGACCGAAAAAGAAGTTATTTCTACGGGCCTACGGAGGAGATACTTACCGAGGAGAATATCTCAGGCTGTTTTGAAGTCCAGGTCGCCGTAAATGAATTTCAGTACGGGGAGAAAAAGATAAAGAGCGTAGTCCCGGTAGCCCTCCTTGGCTCCGAAGGCGGATCGGAGGTGCACACATG
>CAZQFD010000119.1:0-3984 GCA_964592535.1 uncultured Lachnospiraceae bacterium
AAAGCGTAACCACGGCTCCGTGCTCATCATCGTGGTGGTGCTGGGTGTGCTGGTGCTCCTCATATATCTCGCGGCGTCGGCTTTATCCTCGTTCGTTAAGGACTTGATGACAGATCTCCCCGGGCACCTTAGGCAGGCCTATGATACGATAAATAACATATTCATCCGATATGAGGGCGTATTGGAGCTGCTGCCTAAGGATCTGCAGGAGGGTCTTAGGAACGTCAGCACGGACCTTGGAACTGTACTGACGGATGTCATCTCCGGCATCGCCGTGCCTACGGTGGATATCTCGGTATCGGCGGTCCGCTCGGTGCCCGGTATGTTCATAAACACCTTGGTATTCTTCTTATCCGCGTTTTGCTTTATCTTTGAGTGGGAGAGGATAAACGCTTTTATAAGGAAGCATACGCCCCCGACGATAGCCGGATATGTGGAATATCTAAAGCAGGATGTAAGAGATATAATCGGCTCATGGTTAAAGGCCCAGATAAAGATAATGGTAGTAGTATTCCTTATCTTAGCCGTGGCTTTTCTGATACTACGGGTAAGCTACGCGGTCCCGATAGCCCTGCTCACGGCGTTTTTGGACTTTCTCCCTGCCTTCGGAGTAGGCTTCATACTTTGGCCGTGGATCGTCATAGAGCTTCTCTACGGAGATCTCCTCATGGCGTTATGGCTCGCGCTTGTATATCTCGCGACACAGGCCGTAAGGAATACGCTTCAGCCTAAGATAATGGGCGATACCATGGGGCTTCCGCCGCTCACGACGCTGTTTTTCTTGTTTTTGGGATATAAGTTCTACGGTATCGCGGGCATGATCTTCGCTATGCCGATAGGTATGTTCTGTATGTCGCTGTACCGCTACGGCCTGTTTGATAAGATGCTGGCTTCTCTAATGGAGCTGCTGAGCCTTATAGGTAGCTTTTTCGGCAGAGTGAAAAAGGGCGAGGCCGGGCGTCTCGATAAAGAAGATGACGAGAGATCGTGTTGAAGATCGAAGATAGTATGAAGGAGATATTTTAGGATATGAGTTTGAACGGAAGAGAACAGCTTACGAAAGCCGATGTGGAGCGTATCGAGGAGGAGATAAGATATAGGAAGGAGACAGTGCGCCCTAAAGTTTTGGAGGATCTGAAATACGCGAGATCACTGGGAGACCTTTCGGAGAATTTTGAATATTCCGCTGCGAAACGCGCGAACAATCAGAACAACAGCCGTATACAGTATCTTGAAAAGCTGCTTCGTACTGCGAAGATAGTGGAGGATGACTCGGACGAGGACGAGGTGGGCCTTAACAATACAGTAGAGCTTTATTTCGAGGAAAGGGATATGACAGGTGTGTACCGCATAGTCACTCCCATACGCTCGGATATACGACGGGGCCTCATATCAAATGAATCGCCTATAGGTGCCGCGGTGCTCGGAAAACGCGTAGGAGAGAGGGCGGAGATCGTCATGCCGAATGGGAGCGTCTCGCACATAGTCATCAAGTCTCTTAAAAAGACAGGTGAGAGCGAGCACGATAGGATCAATCAATATTAAAAAATAAATAAAGATCCTGCTCTATCATGTTGACTTAGATGGGTAACAGTGGTAAAAAGATTGAGAAATAGAAAAGGGTGAGGGCATGAGCCCGAAAAGACCGCATCGATAAGAGTGCCTTCCCGACAGGAAGAGGGACGGCGATGTATCAGCTCATATAAGTCATATGGAGGAAGAACGGCCGGAAAGGCTGCCTTTAAAAGTCATGAAAAAGTCTTATGAGATAGATATGCTCCACGGTCCTCTGCTGTCCAAGATACTGTTATTTGCCATACCTCTGGGTATCAGCAGTATATTGCAGCTCCTCTTTAACGCGGCCGACGTAGTGGTCTTAGGGCAGTTCGTGAGCGCGGAAGCTCTCGCTGCTGTAGGTTCTACCTCATCGCTCGTGAACCTGATCGTCAACTTCTTCGTAGGGATCTCGGTAGGTGTCAATGTCCTTGTGGCGCAGTCCTATGCGAGAGGCGAGGACGACAGAGTATCGGAGATAGTCCATACTTCTATAGCTTCGGCCCTCCTGTCGGGATTTCTTTTGATCTTCGTAGGTATATGGACGGCAGAGCCCCTTCTTCTGCTTATGGGAGCTCCCGATGATACCATCGGGATGTCTGTCTCCTACCTTCGTATATACTATGTCGGGATGCCGTTCGTCGTGACATATAATTTCGGAGCCGCCCTGCTCCGCGCCGTGGGCGACACGAGACGGCCGCTTTATTATCTGTTCCTCGCAGGTATAGTTAATGTCATCCTCAATCTCTATTTCGTACTGGTATGGGGGATGGGAGTAGAGGGAGTAGCCATAGCGACGACCGTGTCCAACTTTATCTCGTCGGTATTGGTCGTCCTCACTCTTATGAAGGAAAATACGGCGCTGAAGCTTAAGCTCACCACTATGAGGCTGGATCTCAAGGTGCTTAAGAGGATATATAAGATAGGACTTCCTTCAGGGCTTCAGAGCACGATGTTCTCCGTATCCAATATGGTGATACAGTCCTCGATCAATGCTTTTGGCTCCGTAGCTATGGCGGGAAGTACGGCGGCGTCCAATATAGAAGGCTTCATCTATGCCGGCATGAACGCCGTGTATCAGGCAGACCTCAGCTTCACGAGCCAAAACGTGGGGGCGCGCAGATACGGCAGGATCAATAAGATATTGATGAGTTGTATCCTCGCCACTACGATAGTCGGGCTGGCGTTTGGAACGATCTCCTGTGTGTTTGGGACGCAGCTTCTGTCGCTCTATAATACGGACGCAGAGGTCATTGCCTCGGGACTTACGAGGCTCTATCTGGTATCGGCCCCCTATGTCATCTGCGGATATATGGACGTCATAGCGGCTACCTTGAGGGGACTCAACGATACCTTCGTACCTACGATCATAACCTTGATATGTGTATGCGGATTCCGTATACTTTGGATATTTACGGTACATAGAGTGTTTACTTCATTGGAAGTGCTTTATCTCAGCTACCCGATAAGCTGGACGATCACGATGATATTCGAGCTTTGGCGATTTAGGAAAGTCAGAAGGCATTTTCCGTTTGAAGACGCGCCGGATGCGATCTGAGCTCTTTAGTCTCAGACCGCGGATAAAAGAAAGGGTCAGGTCAGATCATGGCAGAGAGGAGAAAGCTTACATTACTCACGGATCTTTACGAGCTCACGATGATGCAGGGCTATTTTAAGAACGCGGACATCAACGAAGAAGCCATCTTCGATACTTTCTATCGTAAAAATCCCGACGGCAACGGCTTTGCGATAAACTGCGGGCTGGAGCAGGTCATAGACTATATAGAAGGTCTGAGGTTTGAAAAGGACGATATAGATTACCTTAGGAGCCTAAGGATATTCGATGAGGATTTCCTTTCGTATCTCGCTGATTTCAGATTCACCGGGGATATATATGCCATGCAGGAGGGACGCGTCATGTTCCCCAAGGAGCCGATCCTTAAGGTCAAGGCTCCCATCATGCAGGCTCAGCTCATAGAGACGGCCGTCCTCAACATAATGAATCATCAGTCACTCATCGCGACGAAGGCCGCGAGAGTAGTCCACGCCGCCGAGGGAGACGGCGTGATGGAGTTCGGCCTAAGACGCGCTCAGGGGCCGGACGCCGGAGTATACGGGGCCAGAGCTGCCTTCATAGCGGGCTGCGCGGGCACTTCCAATATCCTCGCGGGAAAGATCTTCGGCATACCCGTCAAGGGTACGAACGCCCACAGCTGGATAATGTCTTTCCCCGATGAGCTCACGGCATTCAGAGAATATGCTAAGATATATCCAGATCACTGCATACTGGTAGCGGACACCTATGACACCCTTAGATCTGGTGTGCCCAATGCCATCAAGGTATTCACTGAGATGAGAGAGCGGGGCATAGAGCTAAAAAACTACGGCATAAGGCTGGACTCAGGGGACCTAGCTTATCTTTCAAAAAAA
>CAZQFD010000120.1:0-3942 GCA_964592535.1 uncultured Lachnospiraceae bacterium
GATGTCCCGGCGTATCAAGTATATTTATGACCTTGCCGTCATACTCGAACTGCATGGCCGAGGAGGTCACCGAGATACCTCTCTCCTTCTCTATCTCCATCCAGTCCGAGACAGCGTGTTTCTGCGCCTTGCGCCCTTTTACGGTGCCTGCTAAGTTTATAGCGCCACCGTAGAGGAGGAACTTCTCCGTAAGCGTAGTCTTTCCCGCGTCGGGGTGCGAGATGATCGCGAAGGTCCGTCTCTTATTTATCTCATCTTCCAATGTGAGCTTTCGATCCATCTTATCTCCGGCTATACGAATGCAATGGATAAAGTTTATCAAAAAAGTCTCGTTTTATCAAGATTCGGGGCGGTTTTCCTCGTACAGATAATAAAGTCCTTTCATGAGGAGCTCGTCGTCCAATACTATCTCCCGCTTACAATAGGGTATGATAAAACGCGCGAGCCCACCGGTGGCCACGAGCGTACAGCGTGAGCCGTATTCCTCCTCCATACGTTCTAAAAGTCCGTCCAGCTGCGCCGCATTGCCGTAGATGATACCGCTTCGCATGGCCTCCATCGTATCTATCGTGACTACGGAGCCCGGTCGGTTCAGGTCTATCTCTGGAAGCTGCGCTGCGTTCTGTACGAGAGCACCTATGCTGGTCTTTACCCCCGGAAGGATAATACCTCCCTCAAAGCACGAGTCCGCCCCCACCAAGGTGATGGCTGTTGCGGTCCCCATGTTTATGACTATGACAGGCGGCTCATACAGCTTATAGGCCGCCTCCGCGCCGATGATGAGGTCGGAGCCCAGAAGCTTGGGTATGGGCATCTTCTTGAGGCTTATGTCCATCTTCATAGATCCGTCCACGATCAGCGGCTCTTTGTCGAGCACCTTCCTTACGGCCGTGGCCAAAGTACCCGTGAGCAAAGGGACGACCGAGGATATGATCGCGCCTTTAAAGCTCTCTTTTTTTAAGCCGTAAAAGTCGAATATAGACATCATCATGAGAGCGTATTCCATGCTGGTCTTGCCGCTGTCCGTCATGAGCCTTTCTTCTTTTACGGAAAGGCCCTCGGCTCCTTTCTCGATCATGCCGACCTTTATATTCGTGTTGCCCATATCTAACGCAAGTATCATAGTCTCTCTCCTAACCAAGTTTAAGATCGGCGGTCGGGATCTCCGTCTGCCGATCTTATTATAAAGCATCATTCTTAAAATATATAGACCTTTCGCAGTCCTCCTCGAGGATACGGCCTTATCTCACCTGCGACTCGACATAGCCGATCACGCTTGAAAGACCTGTGTATCTCTCGACCTTGCCCTTATCTACGACTACCAGCGTGGGGGCCTGCATTATCCTGAGCGCCTTGGATATATCGGCGTTCTCCTCAGCGTTTATGACCTGATAGTCTATACCGCTGTCCTTTAGCTGAGCCTTCGCGGCCTTGCAGTTAGGGCAGGTAGCCGTGATGAAGAGATATGTCCCGTCTCCCAGCTCGCCGTTTTTGGGAAGCTCCGCGGTCTCCTGCTTAGTGCTCGCTACTATCTCCTCAGCCTCCCTATGAAGCTTATGCCTGCGTTCATAGGATTCCATAACGTCATAGGTCTGCCTGTCCTTATACTCTTGGCTCTTTCCGTCGTTCCAGTTTTGTACGGGCCTATAGTAACCCGTGATACGGCTGTATACCTCAGACTTCTGTCCGCATTTAGGGCAGATGAAATGTTCTCCCGCTATATATCCGTGATCCTTACATACCGAGTAGGTAGGGCTGAGCGTATAATAAGGAAGCTTATAGTTCTCAGCTATCGTCCTCACGAGCTTGGCCGCAGCCTTCCAATCGGGAAGCTTCTCTCCTAAGAATGCATGGAATACCGTGCCCGAGGTATAAAGGGTCTGAAGCTCATCCTGTATATCCAGCGCGTCAAATATATCAGCCGTGTATCCTACGGGCAGATGAGACGAGTTCGTATAATAGGGTACTCCGCTTGCCTCATTCGCCGTGATGATGTCGGGATAACGTTCCTTATCATGCTTAGCGAGCCTGTATGCCGTAGACTCCGCGGGTGTAGCCTCAAGGTTATAGAGATCTCCATACTCCTCCTGATAGTCCGAGAGCCTCTCCCTCATGCGGTTGAGGACTTCTTCTGCGAACTTCTGCGTCTTTGGATGAGTGAGATCTTTTCCAAGCCACTTAGCATTGAGCCCGGCCTCATTCATGCCTACCAGTCCTATGGTCGAGAAGTGGTTGTTGAAGGTGCCGAGGTATCTCTTAGTATAAGGATAGAGCCCCTGCTCGAGCAGCCTTGTGACTACCTCTCTCTTTACCTTCAGAGAACGCGCGGAGAGATCCATGATACGATCCAATCTCTTATAGAAGTCGTCCTCATCCTTCGCAAGATACGCTATGCGAGGCATGTTGATCGTAACGACACCTATGGATCCCGTGCTCTCTCCCGATCCGAAGAATCCGCCCGACTTCTTCCGAAGCTCTCTGAGATCCAGTCTCAGGCGGCAGCACATTGAACGCACGTCCGAAGGCTCCATGTCCGAATTTATATAGTTCGAGAAATAAGGAGTACCGTACTTCGCTGTCATTTCGAAGAGCATCTTGTTGTTCTCCGTCTCGGACCAATCGAAATCCTTAGTTATGCTGTAGGTAGGGATGGGGTACTGGAAGCCTCTGCCGTTCGCATCGCCTTCTATCATGATCTCGATGAAGGCCTTGTTGACCATATCCATCTCTTTCTTACAGTCTTTATATTTGAAGTCTACGGTCTCGCCGCCTATGATACAGTACTGCTCCGCGAGATCCGAAGGCACGTTCCAGTCAAGGGTGATGTTCGTGAACGGCGCCTGTGTGCCCCACCTTGAAGGTGTATTGACACCGTATACGAAGGACTGTATGCACTGCTTGACTTCCTTGTAGCTCAGGCCATCTATCTTTACGAAAGGCGCAAGATAGGTATCGAAGGAGGAGAATGCCTGCGCTCCCGCCCACTCGTTCTGCATGATACCGAGGAAATTCACCATCTGGTTGCAGAGCGTAGAGAGGTGCTTCGCGGGAGACGAAGTTATCTTGCCCGAGATCCCGCCGAGACCCTCTTGAATGAGTTGCTTAAGCGACCAACCGGCGCAATAGCCCGTCAGCATACTGAGGTCGTGCAGGTGTATGTCTGCGTTCCTGTGCGCATCCGCTATCTCCTTGTCATAGACCTCGGAGAGCCAGTAGTTGGCGGTGACTGCTCCCGAGTTTGAAAGGATGAGGCCGCCTACGGAATAGGTAACGGTGGAGTTCTCCTTTACGCGCCAGTCATTTATCTTTAAGTAGTTGTCTATAAGATCCTTATAGTCCAATACTGTCTTAGATACGTTCCTTATAGATTCATGCTGCTTACGGTAGAGTATATAGGCCTTGGCCACGTCTGTATAGCCGGCCTGCTCGAGGACGTGCTCGACCGAATCCTGTATATCCTCCACGCCTATCTTTCCGTCCTGCATTTTAGATTGGAAATCAGCTGTGACCCTGAGTGCGAGCAGCTCCATTATATCGTTATTATATTCTTTCTGAGTGGCTCTGAAGGCCTTTTTCATAGCGCCGCTGATCTTCGACAGATCGAAATCAACGACCTTTCCGTCTCTTTTTATGACCTGCATATATTTACCTCCTAAGGCTACGCCGCGTTCTCTTGTGTATAGAGACCCTTTAGGCGTACATCTCTAATTATATACAAAAAAAGAAAAAACGCAATATATCTTGTGTTTTTTCTTTGTATTAATTACAAGATATAGTTATACTTGACTATCTTGGACATTCGACCGCCCCACCTCTGTCTCGCGCGGAAAGCTTCACGCTAGAGGAGCTCCATGATCTCCTCCTAAATTATATAATATAAGCACGTCCCGCTATACGATCCATCACATTCATACGGTCTTATCTCGTCCGCAGGAAGCGAGC
>CAZQFD010000121.1:0-3933 GCA_964592535.1 uncultured Lachnospiraceae bacterium
AGTTTTCAAGGTGCGAATGTTTATGTGAAACACTTATTTTAAGTGGTCCGACCTGAATCATCTTTACTCAAGCGCAGTTTTCGGACAGTCTCCCCTGTTCTTCCCAAAGCAGTCTCATACATCAATCCTCAATCAGTTCATGCTCTTTCAGAACAGATCTTCCGCTTTCAATATCGGAGATGACCCGACGCAAATAATTCATGTTACTTTGAGAATAGAACGGGTCTGCGATCACCTCAAAAGGTATCCTCTTTTCTTTTCCTACCTTAACTGCAAAAATTGTAAACGCAGTTGTCATGCTCATCCCCATCTCTTTGCAGGCCTCTTCCATACTTTTCTTTATATTTTCATCCAAACGAAAATTCACCATACTTTGTGCCATAAGAAAGCCTCCTTTCAACTCACTGTTATTGTATCACATTGTAAAGCAAATATCAGTCTTTTTCTTTACATCTATGTTTCTATTCCACTATGTAGACATTTAGGTGGTGAAAAAACATTGATCATTTATTGATAATATATTTCGGTTTTTCCAAAAGACCGAAGACTTTCCTTGAGATAATAAGAGCAGACCTAAAGGTCTGCCCCCTCGTCCTCTATGAGGCCCTCTCCCGTCGCGGCCTTTACCGCAAGCTTATCGCAACGTTCATTTTCGGGGTGTCCGTCATGTCCCTTTACCCAAATGAAATTCACCCTGTGGGTCTGCATCGCTTTAAGGAGCCGTTTCCAGAGGTCGATATTCTTTACAGGCCCGGATCTGCCTCTCTTCCAATCATTTTTGACCCATTTTTCTATCCAGCCTTGATTGAATGCGTCCGTGAGATACTTTGAATCGCTGTAGAGATCTACCAGACAGGGGCGATTGAGTGCCTCAAGCCCCGCTATGGCAGCCATAAGCTCCATGCGGTTATTTGTAGTCCGAAGGTAGCCCTGCGAGAGCTCTTTTTCATGCAGTTCGCCTTTTTGGTCTATGTATTGAAGTATAGTGCCGAAACCGCCGGGGCCGTCGGGATTCCCTCTTGCGGCTCCGTCAGTATAAATGCTGACAGCTCCCAAATCACATCCTCCGTTTCCTCCGTTTTATATGTCGTATCGGACCTACGGCATCATCTTTTCAGTCGTCCTCGATACTGTCAAGTCCGTTTAACAAAAACGCCTCCTATATCGCAATCATCTCATGCGGCATAGAAAGCGTCATATACTTAAGCTCCTGGCCGGACTCGAACCGGCGACCTACGCATTACGAATGCGTTGCTCTACCAACTGAGCCACAGAAGCATAAGGACTTATAAAAGGTCGGATAGGGAAATCCTCCCACCTATCCGGCTCCTGTAAAACAAAAGGCTCATAGGACGGCCTTTCGCTGCCCGTCAGGATCCCAAAGGATCCTTGGAGTTTAAAGATAAAATCGAGGCGACAGGATTTGAACCTGCGGCCTCTGCGTCCCTAACGCAGCGCTCTACCAAACTGAGCCACGCCTCGATGAAAGCCTATGGCTTTTCGGTCGGAGCGGACCGACCGAGTACATATTTTAATATATAAGCTCCGAATTGTAAAGAGTTTTCGCATCTTTTTTCGGAGCTTTTTGCACGTTTTTGCACGGCTATAGCGCTACACCAGATCGAAGATGCTGAGCTGATTTGACTCCGGGATGTTCCTAAGAAGCCCGAGAGACCTTATGAGCTCGGTATTCGTCTTTCCTATCTTGGTACGCTCCGAAAACTCCTCTATGCTGAGGAAATCTCCTTTCCTCGCCTCCGACTCTATCGAATGGGCCGCTATATCCCCAAGCCCCGGTATAGAGTTTAATGACGGCATGATCTTTCTGTCCTCTGTGATCGTAAATTCAGCCGCTTTAGCCTTATATATATCTATAGGGCAAAATTCGACTCCTCTTGACAACATCTCCTCACAGACCTTTATATCTCTAAGGAACAGCTTATCGTTAGCGGTCATGTCGATGTTGCTCTCGGGGTGGCTCTCTTTGAACTCAAGTATATTGCTCCTTAGTACGGGCAGGGAACAGTCCATCTTCTCATAATCGAAGCCGCTACCCTTTATGCTGAAATAGGCCGCGTAAAACTCCACAGGATAATGTATCTTATAGTAGGCGAGCCTCAGCGACATCACGACATAGGCCGCCGCGTGAGCCTTAGGGAACATATATTTTATCTTATCGCAGGATTCTATGTACCAATCCGGTACACTTAGCTCTCGCATGGCCTCGCACCACTCATCATGCTTTTCATCCTTAGCGAACTTGCCTTTCCTCACGGCTTCCATGATCGTGAACGCAAGCCCCGGCTCCATGCCCTTATCTATGAGATAGATCATTATATCATCCCTAGTGCAGATCGCGGTCTGTATAGTGCAGGTGCCCGACTGTATGAGCTCCTTGGCATTGCCCACCCATACGTCCGTACCGTGGGCAAGTCCCGCTATGCGCACAAGGTCGGATATGTATTTCGGCTTTGCGTCCAAAAGCATATTTATGGCGAAGTCGGTATTGAACTCCGGTATGGCAAGCGTGCCAAGCTTTGTCCCGCCTATGTCCTCGGGCAAGATCCCGAGCGCGGAGGTGTCCTGAAAGAGCGAGAGCACCTCCGGAGTCCCTATGGGTATGTCCATGGGATCGAGGCCCGTCATATCTTTAAGCATACGGGCCATGGAGGGATCGTCCTTTCCGAGTATATCAAGCTTAAGCAGATTATGGTCGATGCTGTGATAATCGAAATGCGTCGTGATCGGGCTTTGCATATCATTAGCGGGGTGCTGTACCGGCGTGAAGGAGCTTATCTCCTCCCCGTGCGGAAGTACGATTATCCCTCCCGGATGCTGCCCCGTCGTGCGTCGAACCTCCGTGCAGCCTAAGGCAAGTCTTTCCATCTCCGCCCGCTTCATATCATCGATCCCATGGTTTTCATTGTAACGCTTTACATAGCCGAAGGCGGTCTTTAGCTGTATCGTACCTATCGTTCCCGACTTAAAGGTCTGGCCTTTTCCGAATATCTCCTCGGTATACGCGTGAGCCTTAGCCTGATATTCACCCGCGAAATTGAGATCTATATCGGGCTCCTTATCGCCTTTAAAGCCTAGGAAGGTCTCAAACGGTATATCGAAGCCGTCTTTTATAAGCGGTTCTCCGCAGACGGGGCATATCTTATCCGGCATATCGCAGCCGGCTTTGTCCTTATATTCCAGTACCGTTTCCGAGGTGAAATCAGAGTAATGGCATTTGGGACAATGATAATGCGGCGGCAGCGGATCGACCTCTGATATGCCTGCGAAAGTGGCGACGAGCGAGGACCCTACCGAGCCTCTGGATCCGACCAGATATCCGTGTTCATTGGAATCCCATACCAGCCTCTGTGCTATGATATAGAGCACCGAGTAGCCGTTTTCGATTATGGAGGAGAGCTCCGTATCGAGCCTATCCTTGACTATAGCGGGGATCTCCTCTCCGTATATCTCATGAGCCTTCTCATAGCATATCCTTCTCAGTTCCTCATCGGAATCCTCTATGACCGGCGTCCTCTTATCCGGGCGCACGGGAGCTATAGGCTCGCACATATCCGATATAAGACGGCTGTTCCTGATGACTACCTCTTTGGCTGCCTCATCTCCTAGGAAGGAGAAGGACTCAAGCATTTCCGCGGTAGTGCGAAGATAGAGAGGCTCCGAGAATTTACGCTCATCGTATTGGTAGATGCGTCCTTTCGAGGAATATTCAAAATATTTGATGATCTTCCGAAATATCGCGCCATGAGGCTCCTCAAAATGTACGTTCCCGACCGCGACCGCAGGCTTTCCGATACGCTTAGCGCACTGATAGAGCCGTTTCGTCGCGTCTTTTAGATCCTCCAAGGAGCTCACATAGGAGCTGTCGTTGTATATGAGATAGTCTAAGGTCTCGGGAGGAAGGAGCTCTATATA
>CAZQFD010000122.1:0-3629 GCA_964592535.1 uncultured Lachnospiraceae bacterium
CATCTACGCTATCATCTTTGCGGTGATAGGAGCGAGGCTTTACTATGTTATCTTTGATTGGGACATATATAAAAACGACCTGCTTTCCATATTTAGCCTGAGGAAGGGAGGGCTGGCCATCTACGGAGGGATAATAGGAGCCTTCCTTACGGGGCTGGTCTACACGAAGATCAAGAAAGTATCCTTCTTCAAGGTCGCTGATACGGGTATCATTGGGCTCACCACGGGGCAGATCATAGGCCGCTGGGGCAACTTCTTTAATTGCGAGGCCTTCGGAGGTTATTCTAACGGTCTTTTCGCGATGCGCATAAAAGAATCTCTCGTCAACCCTTCTATGATCTCGGAGGAACTCAGAGAGCATATCATTTGGGACGCAGGCGTGTCTTATATTCAGGTCCACCCTACATTTTTATATGAATCGGCATGGAATCTCTGTGCTCTGCTCATTATGATATGGTACGCTAAACACAGGCAAAAATGGCAGGGAGAGATCATGACGCTTTATTTCCTGTTCTACGGTCTGGGGCGCTTCCTGATAGAAGGACTGAGGACGGATCAGCTCCTCATACCGGGCACTACGCTCGCCGTATCTCAGTGCCTATCGGCGGTGCTCTTCGTAGCCGCTCTCTGTGCGCTGATCGTAATGAGCAAAAAATACAGAAATATGCCTGTCACCGGGCTCGATACAGGTAAATGAAAGCAGACGATAGATTTCTGACAACATAGCAGATAGCCCTCGGAGAGGGCAGGTGAGTATCCTTTATAGAAGGAAAACATGCCAGCGGGTCAAACCGCTGGTCTTGTCTTTTAGAAATGGCAAAACAAGGTCGATATTTATAAAAGTTTGTCCGAATGTTAAAAGATAAAGTCTATTCTTGACTGGTTCTGCCACCATAACAGCGACCTATTCGCTATGAGTGGAATCGGGATCTGGGCCTCTGGAAGAATATATATGCCGACGTTCTTATAAAATACTGTTTCTAAACTCCGCTATTTTTGCGATGTCCGAAGGGGCGGTCCTGCAGCAGCCGCCTATGATCGAAGCACCGTCATTATACCATTGTTCAGTCCACTGCCTGAAGCTTTTTGCGTCCTTAGCCCCGAGCCAGATCTTTTTCACAGCGTCATATCCTTCTCCTTTATTGGGATAGACTATGATAGGAATATCGCTCACCGCTTTGATGTTCTTGATAATATCGGATATGTACCTGGGGTCAGTACAGTTGGCGCCTATAGCCTTGACATAGTTTTTATCGTTTAAGGATCTGGCGCATTCCCTGATGTCAGTACCGTCTGAGATATGTCCTTCGTCCCGGCAACTAAAGCTGAACCAGCACGGAATGTCCATCTCCTCGGCGATCTTTAAGATCATCTTCGCCTCCCACAGGCACGGCATAGTCTCGCAAGCCAATATGTCAGCGCCGGCTTTCTTTAAGAGTTTTATCCTATCCCTGTGAAAACTTTCGATCTCACTTTTATCTATATATGTATAATCTCCTGTGTACTCTGAGCCGTCGGCAAGATACGCCCCGTAAGGGCCTACAGACCCAGCGGCTATCAGCATGTCTCTTTCGGGGTGCTCTTCCATATATCTGTCCCTGGCACTGATGAGCAGCCTCATGGAATCTTCGATCAGCTTTTCGCTTTCTTCGCTTGAATAGCCTTTCTTCATGAATCCGGGTATCGAAGCTTGGTAGCTCGCGGACGTACCGATGTCGGCTCCGGCCTCAAAGTACTCATAGTGTACCTGTTCTATGAGTGCGGGATCTTCGATGAGGATCTTAGCAGACCACAGCTCATCGTTGATATCACAGCCTTTCGCTTCTAATTCCGTGGCCATAGCCCCGTCTGCTATGGTCAGCTTTTGCTTATTTAAAAGTTCAGAAAATTTATCCATGTATCGCCTCCGTTATCGTTCAATAGTTTCGTAAGAGATCGGTTCGGGATCTTCGCCTCTTTCTTTAGCGGGCAGGAATCTGTCCCAGAAGTCGTTATAGAGCCTGAATATCTCTTTTCTTTTCGCGTAAATGTAGATGAGAGTTACTACGACATACATTGCGCTGACGAGGTCTGTCGCCGCCCAAAGGAGATCGGCCTCAACATCGTAGAAGAACAGGCAAGGTATCATATAGTATACCATATATAAAGGCGTCGCTATCTTATTGGCCTTAGTGTCGCCGAAAGCATAGTCGATAGACTTAGTGCAGGAATAATACTGGCCTATGATAGTTGTCCATACAAAGAGAACGGTAGCGATAGCGATGAAGTATCCGCCGAAGTTGCCGTACGCTATCTTGAATGCTACTGTCGCGAGCTGTCCGCTCGTAACATCAGGGTAGTCTATGTATGAATCGGTGATGATGATCGATAAAGCGGTTACTGAGCAGACGATCATGGTAGTCATGAATACCTCGCCCCAACCCCATGAGGATTGGCGTATCGGATGGTCCGTTTTGGCCGATGCGTGGGCGACTATCCCGTATCCTGTTCCCGCGTCATTGGAGTAAAGCCCTCTTGCTATACCGTAGCGTATCGACTGCATTACCGTAGCTCCCGCAAAACCGCCGATTCCGGCCATAGGAGTAAACGCGTGTTCAAATATGGTCCCGAAAGCGGCAGGCACCAGATTGATGTAGAGTATCAATATACCTATACCAGATAGCATATAAGCTATGGCCATGAAGGGGACGACTTTCTCCATTACCGAGGATATTCGGTGAAGACCGCCGGCTATGGTCACGAAACAGGTGATCCCGAGTACGATGACGGAAATAAGCGGAGTGATACCGAATGCTTCCGAAAGAGAGCTTGCAAATGATTCTGTCTGCACGCAGCACGTCCAAGGACCGAATATGAGGCAGAATATCGAAAGGACGAAAGCTCCCTTTTTCCAGCCCAATGCATTCTTCATCACAAATGAACGGTCGCAGATATACTCGTCCTTGGACTTGTCAAATTTCACCCTGTATCTCTGGCCTAGGATTATCTCACAGGCCTTAGTGGATATCCCCAAAAGCCCGGAGATCCACATCCAAAATACCGCTCCGGGGCCACCCATGGTTATGGCTGTAGCGACTCCTCCTATCGAACCGACTCCTATGGTATTTGCCATCGCGGTGCATGCGGCGGCAAATCCTGAGATCGTCCCCTCGCCTTCACCGCGCTGGAACATCTTTCCGTAGGTATTTTTAAAATGGAATCTCATCTTTGTGATGTATCTGCCTTTAAACTTGATCGTAAGATAAAGGCCTGTGCCGACAAGGGCTATGAGCATTGGTATGCCCCACAAAAAGTCCGAGACAGTCTGAACGATATTTAAGATCAGCTCCATTGTTCCTCCTCTGTATGATCGTGTGCGGTTATAAGAGTTGATGGCGGTCTTTCATAAATCGCATTTAGCTTCTATCATGCCGTTTATTATATCATCAATATCTTTTGAGACAAGTGTTGTTTTGAGAAGACAGGCTATATTTTTAGGGCTGAAACTGTCAAACTTCTGGGAACGATCCTATGATATGCGCCCCTTTAGGTGGACGGTTGAATTAATAAAATTGTTTATTCGAAGGGGCGTTTTATCGTGCCTAGAGGAATATTAGCAAAAGTGAAGCTGCAGACCGTAAAAGATCACA
>CAZQFD010000122.1:3639-3893 GCA_964592535.1 uncultured Lachnospiraceae bacterium
AATGTTCAATAATGTTTGACCAAAAAAAGACTTTTGAACGAAAGAAAAAGACTCAGAGCATTATATAGCATGGTCTTGATGGTTTCGTGCCAAATTTCATGCCGAATCTTGTGTAAAAAACGTTATATACGATAGCAGAAAAGGTATAAGAAAATAACACTTTTACGGTGTCGGAGGTCTTGCGCTAGAATACCCTTGTCGAGGGAGTATTCGTAGTGACCTCCGGGCCGCTGTGTACTTTCATCGCCGCTCCT
>CAZQFD010000123.1:0-3822 GCA_964592535.1 uncultured Lachnospiraceae bacterium
TGCTGTCGGCCTTTATCATCATAACGTTCGCCCTTTATATCAGGAGCGGATGGGAAAGGGAACAGCTTAAGGCGGAACACTATATTATAAAAAGCCCCAAAATATCCTTAGGGACGAGGCTCCTTTTTATAAGCGATATGCACAGTAAGGAATTCGGAAAGGATAATGAGAGGCTCCTTAGAAAGATAAATGAGATCCGGCCAGATCTCGTGCTCATAGGCGGGGATATGATGACCTGCGGAAAAAAGCGCATCGAGCCGCCCGATACCTCCATAGCTCTCTCGCTTTGTGAAAGGCTGTGCGAGAGTTACCCGGTGATATACTCGGAGGGAAATCATGAGCTCAGGTTCAGAAGACGCTTCCCGGAGGCCTTCTCCGAATATAAGACGAAGCTGCACTCTCTTAAGGGGCTTATATATCTTTGCGATGATAAGACCGAATTCGAAAAGACCTGCGATATTTCAGATAAAAAAGACAGGCTCGAAATATATGGCGTGAGCCTTGAGATGGCTTACTATATGCCCCAAGAGCCTGGCTTTGGAAAAAAGAAAGCCATGCCGGAGGACTATCTCGAAGAAAAGCTTGGCCTGAGCCCAAAGAGCGAGGCCACAGGAGAGGAAAGCTTTCCCTTCACGGTACTCATGCAGCACAGCCCCCTCTATCTTAGGGAGGCGTCGAAACTTGGTTTCGATCTGGTGCTCTCGGGACATTTTCATGGAGGAACGATAAGGATCCCTAAGCTCGGAGGGCTCATGACGCCGCAGCTTCAATTCTTCTTAAAAGAATGTTCGGGGAGCTTTGAGGAAGTGGGAACGCACATGATAGTGAACAGAGGCCTCGGGACGCACAGCTTCAATATAAGGCTCAACGATCTTCCGGAGCTCAGTGTGATAGAACTTACGCCTGAGAGCGAGGCTGACCGAAAGGCTTCCCGCTAAAAGGACGATCTGGATGGAAGAGGTAAGATATAAGCTTGAAAATATAGATTTTGACGGCCCGCTGGATCTTTTGCTGCGGCTCATCGAGAAAGACAAGATAGATATTTATGATATACCGATAGCCAAGATCGCGGATCAGTATCTGGCTTATCTCGACAGCTTGGAGTATGAGGATCTCGATACCATGTCGGACTTTCTCGTGATGGCGGCTACTTTGCTGGATATAAAGGCTAGGATGTTGCTGCCCGGAAGGGATGACGGCGAGGAAGAAGAGGAAGACCCGAGAGAAGGGCTCGTACAGAGGCTCCTGCTCTATAAACGCTACAAATATCTTGCCTCGGAGCTTGAGGAGCTGGAGGACGAGGCCGAAAAGTTCGTCTTTAAGGCGGAGGATGTGCCTTCGGAGGTCTCGGACTATGTGCCTCCGCTGGACCTGGATAAGCTCCTTGACGGAGTAGACATGGATCGACTCCGCAAGGTGTTCCTAGAGGTCATGCGAAGGAAGGAATACAGGCGAGACACGAGGCGCGAGAGCTTTGGGATCATAAAGCGTGAGCGTGTGCCGATAGGCATGAGGATAAACTCGCTCCTAAGCTATGCTGGAAAGCACCGAAGGTTTTCCTTTAGGAGCCTGCTGGAGAGAGAAGCTACCAAGGAGGATGTGGTAGTGACCTTCTTAGCAGTATTGGAGCTCATGAAGCTGGGAGCTATAGAGGTAAGGCAGACGGATATCTGCGGCGATATAGAGGTCATGGCTTCAAAGGATATAGACGAGGCGGCAAGACGAGCGGCGGAGATAGAAGCTTACGATGACTAACGGGACTAGGTGATGGAGATATACGGACAGCTCAGTATAAACGAAGATATAGATAAGGCCGCAAAGCTAAGGGAGCAGGCCAATGCGGCCGAGGCCGTGCTGTTCGCTCTGGGAAGGGCGGTAAGCCTCTCGGAGATAGCGAAAGTCTGCGCTTGTGACCTGAAGGACGCAAAAAGCATCATGAGATTCCTGTCAGAAAAATATAAAAATATAGATTCGGGGATCTGTCTAAAGGAGATAAACGGCAAGTATCAGTTATCCACAAAAAAAGAGTATTACCCACAGCTTCTGAACGTATTGAAGCTCGAGAGGAAGCCGGTGCTCACGGAGGTAGTGATGGAGACGCTCGCGGTCATTGCCTATAAGAGCCCCGTCACAAAGCCCGAGATAGAGAGGATAAGGGGCGTAAAGTCAGATCACGCGGTCAATAAGCTCATAGAGTACGGGCTCGTAGAGGAAGTAGGACGCCTAAACGTCCCGGGAAGACCAGCGTTGTTTGCTCCTACCGATGAATTTTTTAGAAGGTTCGATGTGGCAGGAAAAAGAGATCTGCCCGGCATAGACCCGGAGTCGGAGGCGCGGATAGATGAGGAGATAAAAGAGGAGCTTAAAGAACTCGAGGAAGAGCTCGATAGCGAGGACGCGGGAGAATTGGAGGTCTGAGATGAGGATAGCGGCTGCGTTTTATAAGGTGAGCGAAGCCAGATGGATAGAGGACTGGCGCAGCCCCTTGCCACATGACAGAGGCCTAAAAGACGAGGCCAAAAAAGAAGATATAGGAGCCGATAGAGAGGCTGATATAGGGAAAGCCCCGTGTGACGAAAAGAAAGATAAGACCGACCCTTTTGTGAAAGCGGGGGATGAGGAACTTACAAGGGAGGCAAAGGAGCTTTACGGAGAGCTTAAGCTCCCTCATAGGGCCACGAAAGGCTCCGCGGGATATGATATATATTCCCCGATAGATTTTGAACTCAAGGCGGGAGAGGAGATACTGATAGCCACAGGCATGCGCTGCCGTATGCAGGAGGACACGGTACTGCTCATAGTGCCCAGAAGCTCGCTCGGCTTCAAATACCGCTTCCAGCTCAATAACACAGTAGGCGTCATAGACAGCGACTATTTTTATACTCCTAACGAGGGCCACATCTTCATAAGGTTCACGAACGACAGTAAAAATGGATCCGTGCTCAAAATAAAAAAAGGACAGGCTCTTGCGCAGGGGATCTTCGTGTGCTATGGTATCACGGAGGACGACGATGCAAAAGGAGAACGGCAAGGCGGGATCGGGAGTACGGATAGATGAGCTTTACATCTGATAAGATAAAGCCCCTGAAAAGAAGAGCGGGACAAGGGAGCAGCTTTGATTACGATGATAAAGCGGCTTCCGAGAGCCGTATGAGGTCAGCACCTTTAGGCGCTTGCGCGTCTCTTAGGTCTTTAGGGCTCTTTATGCTCATCTTTATCGCGCTCATATGCCTTAGCGGCTGCTCGGGCCGAAAAAGAGCTGAGCAGCTGAGATCCTCCGCCATAGAAAGCTATGATGCGGGAAACTATGAGGAGGCGGAAGTCCTCTTTAATAGGGCTCTGGATGCCGACAGAGGCTCGGTATCTAAGCTGCAGATCGATATACTAAAATACAGGGCTGAGTGCGAGCTTAGGCAAGGCAAATATGAAGCTGCTCTTGATACCTATACGGTACTTCTGAATGTAGACGATGATAAAGAAGCGCTTTCGGTCTACGAGGAGATGATAGGGGGTCTTTCGGGCCTCGACGTACTGGAAGAGATGCTCTCTGAGATGGAAGCCGGGAACTACGAGGAGGCTTACGAGCTTGCGGATAGCTACGCTTCCCTAGATGGGGATGATATAGGGAGATTCAGTTGGTTCAATAAGGCCGTCTGCGCCGAATATCTCGGAAACTACGAGGAGGCTTATGAACTTTTCGACTCCTATCTCAGGGCCTTTCCTGACGATGAGGAAGCCGAAAAGGAGGCTCGCTTCCTGCGGACGAGATAAGGACGTATGAATGTGATGGAGCGTATGGCGGGCCGTGCTTATGATGAAATA
>CAZQFD010000124.1:0-3815 GCA_964592535.1 uncultured Lachnospiraceae bacterium
CATGCCGAGATAACGTCTGTCATTATCGATGACAGGATAGTCTCTCACTCTATATTTTGACATGACCTCTCTCGCGTATTCCACGCTATCGCTCATCTTAAAGGTGAGGAGGCCTTCCTTCGCCATGAAGCTCTGCACCGGCATGGAGTGATTTATGAGCCTTGCCGCCGTATATGTATCGTGGGCCGTCTCTATCACGCTCACTTTGTTCTGTCTCGCGTATTCTATGGTCTCTCTCTTTACACTGTGCGATCCGCAGACTATGAGACAGCTCACACCGTGCTTTATGGCTATGTTCTGCGTATCGGTGCGGTCTGCGGTTATCACGATGTCGTCCTTTTGGATGAAATCTTTCAGAGCGTCGGCCGAGGAAGCCGCTATCATAGTCTTTCCTTTCCTGATATAGCCCGAAGCGTCTCCGCAAATGAGCTTTCCGTCTATGGTGGAAAGTATGTTCTTTATGGGGGTGGCAGCCTTTCCGATGATACGATTATCGAACATATCCATGTCCGATTCCGCTATATCATTGATCGTGATGACTCCCTTCAGATAGCCTTCTTTGTCTAATACAGGCAGCGTGACACATTCCTGCTCCTTCATGAAGCGAAAAGCCGTATTCAGCGAGATGTCCTCGCTTATCCCGGGGATATGCCTTATATCTATGTCCATGACCTGCGGAGATACGTCTGTAAGATAAGAAGGGGCCTTCACTCCGAAATGCTCCAACACGAAGCGCGTCTCCTGATTGACGTGACCGCAGCGCACCGGCAGGTACTTGTCAGCCGTCTTAAGTCCGTTTTCTCTGGCGTGGACCACATTCTTGAGCCTTGCATAGGCTATAGCCGAACAGATGGCATCCGTATCGGGATTTTTATGGCCTATGACCAATACTTTTTTTTCACGAAGCCGCATACTTGATCTCTCCCCTTGGATCAGTCTGTCATTATGGGGTAATTTTAAGCCCTCTTTCTTGATACGTCAAGTTGTCGCATACTCCGTTACCGCCCTGTAGCTTCATTTTCGCCGTCTTTTTCGTATCTTTCTTTCAGATACAGTATCGCTTTTTTATATCCTAGGAAGCCCTCCCCGTAAAAGGTCTTTTCTGCAGCGAGCGAGATATAGGAATGATGCCTGAACTCCTCTCTATCGTAGATATTCGAGATATGTACCTCGCAGCAGGGTATACTGACCGCCTTTAGGGCGTCCAATATGGCTACGCTCGTATGAGTATATGCCGCAGGATTTATGACTATGCTGTCATATCTTCCGTAGGCCTCTTGTATGCAGTCTACTATAGCGCCCTCGTGATTGGACTGAAAGAATTCGACCTCTATACCTTCCTCATCACAGACCTCTTTTATATACCTTAGGAGCGCGTCATAGTCCTCATTTCCGTATATGCCCTTCTCTCTTATACCCAGCATATTTATATTAGGACCGTTGATCGTCAATAGCTTCATATACCTTCTCCCTTATCTTTCTCGCGGCGTCCTCCTCGGTGTCCTCATTTTCCACTATGACATCGGCATAGCCGCGATAGAGATCTATCCTTTCCTTATATAATTTCTCCAGCGTCTCTCTGTCCTTTGAAAGCGGACGCGCGTCCATGCTGAGCTCATCGAGGCTCCTCTGTATGAATACCACGAGGCCGTTCTGCTTAAGCGCACGCATATTCTCAGGCCGCAGCACCGTACCTCCGCCTGTGGCTATGACTAAGGAACGCTCCTTTCCGAGCTCCTCGCAGGCCTCGCTCTCAAGGTCTCTGAAATGAGCTTCTCCGCACTTTTCAAATATCTCAGGTATGGTCATGGCGGCTTTACGCTCTACGAGACTGTCGGTATCCGCAAAGCTCTTTTCGCAAAGGGCCGCGAGCTTTTCACCGACCGAAGACTTTCCGCAGCCTGGCATACCTATGAGCGTGATATTTAAAAGCTCCTTCGTGAGCGTCTTATATATCTCCTCTATCGCAGAGTCACCGCTCTCCGTTCCGAAGAAGAGGTCGTGAGAATATTTTGCCTGAGCTACGAGCATACGAAGCCCCGAGACCGCCTTTATCCCGCGCTCCGCAGCGTCCAGATCCAACGCAGTGAGCCTCGGGTTATATATGACGTCCACCACAGCCTCAAGGCGCGGAAAGACGGATATATCTATCGGAGCCTTTCCATTTTTCGGATAAGTGCCCACGGGAGTAGTATTTATGATGACTGCGGTGTCTTTTCGCTCGGATACATTGTCATAATTCAGTTTGCCTGTCCTTGAGACTATCCCTATGCTCTCGGCCCCCATATCCTCGCAGACCGTCCTCGCGGTGAGAGAGGTGCCGCCGCTCCCCAGTATCAGGACATGCTTCCCTTTTATCTCTACGTCGGAAGATCTGATAAGGTAGCTAAGCCCCATATAGTCTGTATTGTCCCCATAAAGCTTTCCGTCAGGCCTTTTTATTATAGTATTCACGGAACCTATGCGTCCCGCTCTCTCGGAGATCTCGGAAAGATAGGGGATGACGGCCTTTTTATAGGGGATGGTCACATTTATCCCGTCAAACTCGGTCTTTTCCATGAACGAAGGGATCTCATCAGGCTTAAGCTCTATAAGGCGGTAGTCTTTATTCCCGAGGAGTCCGTGTATCCTCGGGGAAAAGCTGTAGGGGAGTGACTCTCCCAAAAGTCCGTATCTCATCACGCCAGCTCTCCGTAACTTCCGAAATATGTGAATCTCTCAAATTCATCGTCAAACTCGCAAAGGAGCCGCTGCACCTTTGCGTCATTTATATTGGCTTCCAGATCGAAGTAAAACATGAATCGGAAATCGCTATCCATGGGACGGCTCTCTAGCTTAGTAAGGTTCAGCCCGAGCGCGGAGAAGCGCGAGATCACACGATAGAGGCTTCCGGGCTTATGCGCTATCGAAAACATGAGGCTCGTCTTATCGGCCCCGGGATATATCTCAAGGTCTTTAGAGATACAGATGAAGCGGGTGTAATTGCTTTTGTTGTTCTGGATGGAATCCTCCAGCACCTCGAGATCGTATAGCTCCGCGCAGTTCCTCGAGGAGATAGCAGCCACGTCATCTCTCTCTGATCGCGATACCATCCTCGCCGCCATGGCCGTATTCTCACAGATCCTTGTCTTGACCCCTTTCAGCTCCGAAAGGAGATCGGAGCATTGATCCAGAGCTATGTCCTTAGAGTAGATCTCCTTTATATCGGAGAGCTTAGTACCTTTTTTTACGAGCAGGCTATGGTCTACCTTGAGCTTCATGCTCCTTACGATATAAAACCTGTGCTTACGCATGAGATCGTAGACCTCGTTCACAGATCCCGCCGTACTGTTTTCTATAGGGAGCACACCATAGTTGCAGAGCCCGCTCTCCACTGCCTGAAAGACGCTTTTAAAGTTGTTGAAGTACATTATATTGGGCATATTGAAGAGCCTGTCGCAGGCAAGCTGCGAAAACGCCCCTTCCGTCCCTTGGCAAGCTACTATGGCCCTGTTCGGAAATACCTTGGGCGTATCCTCTAATGCCTTATTTATCATATCTGCGAGCTTCGACTCGGTGGTGATGCTTCTATGCTGATAGGAACGGCTCACGTCAAAGAGTATAGAATAGAGCGCATTGGCATAGGGCTCAAGCTCCGGCCCTACCATGTCCTCCACGCGATTCAGCACTAAGCGCTCTCTTTCCCTGTCAAAGCTGGGGAGCTTGTTCTCGCTCTTATAGTCGGCGATCTCTCTCGCTATCTCCATGCGCTCCATGAAGAGCTTCGTCATCTGCTCGTCGATACTGTCTTTCCGTTCTCTCGCGTCCTTCAGTTC
>CAZQFD010000125.1:0-3791 GCA_964592535.1 uncultured Lachnospiraceae bacterium
TTCGCAAGGCCCCTTTTTAACAGTATCGGCTTTCTTACCTTTCCGAGCTCCTTTAAAAGCTCGAAATTCTGCATATTCCTCGCTCCCACTTGTATGACGTCCACATCCTCGAAGAGCGGAAGGTGTTCTATGCTCATGATCTCCGTAACTATCGGCATACCTGTCCTGGCTTTGGCCTCTTTAAGCAGTCTAAGCCCCTCATCTCTCAGCCCTTGGAAAGCATAGGGTGAGGTCCTTGGCTTGAACGCGCCGCCTCTTAACATCCCTGCCCCAGCCTCTTCCACCGCTTTCGCGATGTGGGTTATCTGCTCCTCGGATTCTACCGAGCAAGGCCCCGCGATGATCTGGAAGTCTTCCCCTCCCAGCTTCCTTCCGGACACTTCGACCACCGTGTCGTCCGGGTGGAACTTCCTGTTCGCGTTTTTGAACGGCTCAGATATGCGCTTTATATTCTCCACGAAGTCGAGGCTCGATATGAGATCCTCGTCCACCCTCGAGGTGTCGCCCACCAGACCGAGTATGGTCTGATATTTGCCGACACTAAGGTGCGTATCCACACCGAGGCCCTTAAGCCATACGATCAGATTGTCGATCTGTGCCTTTGAAGTATGCTCCTTTAGTACGAGTATCATAAAGCTTTCTCCTTTTTCTCGGAAATAGTTGCTATGACGGCCACGGTATCCTAGCTCGGCCATGTAAGAGCCTTCAAACCGCTCGTTGTCCTCTGAAGCTTATGCTCCCACCGCTTGATGGCTTATCGCTCGATCTGCGGTATGGTCGGTCTCTAATTGAAAAGGCCCCGCAGGTTTACTGCGGAGCCTCAGATATACGATAGCCGTCACTTAAGCTTTTATGCGTCAGCAGCAAAACCAATCACTCTACTATGATCAGTAAAGTAATAGTAATAAAAGTATGCTGCTGCAAAAAATGTGTTCTGCATAATAAACTTATCTATATGATCTTTAATCACCTTAACACAGGCTTTGCGATTTGTAAAGCCCTAAGTTTCGGATCTTTCTCGGTCTCTATCACCTGCGGATCGTTTTGCGACTTCGCAACGAAGCGTCGAGGGCAGACGGATCGTACGACCCTCGGATCACTTGAGCCCACATTCTTTCGCTATGGCCATCCACGCCTCTTTCGAGTTTTTGATGGTCGCCTCGGACACACAATAAGCCGCTCTCATATGACCGCTTCCGTCAAAGGCGGATCCCGGCACCACGAGCACATAGTGCTTCAGGCATATCTTACAGAACTCATCGTCCGTCATGCCTTCGGGCGTCTTGATCCAGATGTAGAAAGCTCCCTCGGGATAAGCCGCTTCAAAACCGGCCTCCTTAAGTATAGCGTAAATGAGCTTTCTGTTATTGTCATAGGCGGCTATGTTCTCAGAGATGTCGGTATCTATACACCTCTCGATCACCTTCTGCATGATACCGGGCACGTTCATCATGCCAAGTATACGATTCGAGATGGAAAGACAGCTCAGTACCGCCTCGTGATCACTGAGCTCATCGGGCACCACGCAGTAGCCTACGCGCTCTCCGGGAAGCGAAAGGGATTTCGAGAAGGAGTAGCAAACTATCGTGTCCGCGTAGAAGCCAGCGACCCAAGGCTGGGTGTGACCATCATATACAAGCTCCCTATAAGGCTCGTCGGATATAAGGACGATATCCTTCCCCAGACGTTCATTGGCCTCGTTAAGGACCTTCGCCAGCTCAGAGAGAGTGTCCTCCTTATAGATAACGCCTGTGGGGTTATGGGGCGTATTGATGATGAGGGCCTTCGTCTTATCCGTGATGGCTTCCTTAAGCGCATCCAGATCCGGAAGGAAAGTCTCGGCGTCCGTAGGCACCGCTACCAGCTTCGCACCGTAATTCCTCGTATACTGTCCGTATTCCATGAAGTAGGGCTTGAAGGTGATGACCTCGTCGCCTTCATCGATCAATGTCTTTAATATGATATTGAGACCGCCGGCCGCGCCGGTAGTCATAACTATATTCTTCTCGGTATAAGAGGTTCCGAAGCGCCTGTTAAGAGAATCTGCAACAGCTTTCCTAGTCTCGGGATAGCCCTCGTTCGCCATATAGCCGTGCAGATATACGGAATCCACCTCGTCAACTATAGCCTTGATGGACTCATTTACGGTCTCAGGCGCGGAAATATTGGGATTTCCTATCGTAAAGTCGTAGACCTTATCCGGCCCTATCTCGGCCGCCATCTCTTTTCCCTCCTGGGACATGATACGGATGACGGAATTGCCTTCAAGCTGCTTCTGCATAGCTTTACTTATCATCATGATCTTTCAGCTCCTCTCCTCTTTTTATAAAGGTAACGGGTCGAAGGGTCCTTCGACCCTATATGTGATACCGAAGTGCCATGTAAAGGCTCTCCAATACCTATGATCGCGCCGCAAAGACGGTCTCTTCGGCGCGTTATCATATAGATCTAAGACAGTTTGACGCTCGCGCCGTCATGACAGATCCCGAGGCTCTTTACGATGGATCCGGGAAAGGATCCTTCATAGGCTCTCTTTAGGAGCTCCTCTTTCTCGCCTTTTTTCGTGACGGCCATCATAGTAGATCCGGATCCGCTTATGAAAAATGCCGCCGCGCCGAGCTCTTTCGAAAGACTTTTCGCCTTTTCATAGTCCGGTATGAGCGCCTTCCTATAGGGTTCGTGAAGAAGATCCCTACAGGCTCTGCCGTACAGCTCTTCGTCGCCTGTCTCGAGCGCTCTAACGAGCCCGAGCACATGGCTTATCGAATGGACGGCTGTCTGAAGCGGTATCTCTTGTTTTACGACTCGCCTTGCGTCCTCCGTCCTGACCTCATGATCCGGTATAAGGGCGATAAAACGCCAATCGGGATCCGGCATGAAACGTATGGAGCTGACCTTGCCATCCTCGCTAAGGCCCCCTACCACACCTCCGTATACGGCGGGGGCCACATTGTCGGGATGACCCTCTATACCGGTCGCGAGCTGCACCTGTTCATCTTTACTGAGGCCGAGGCTATAGAGGATGTCGGCTATCAATATACCGGCCACTATACAGGTCGAGCTGGAGCCGAGGCCTCTCGCTATGGGTACTTCGGTGTCTATGCTAAGACGGATCGGCCTTATATCCTTTCCATAGGCCTTGGCTGTTCGCTTATAGGCATCTATCACAAGGTTATCCTCATTTCTAAACTCCTCGGGACACCCATTTATCACATAGTTCTCCGAGGGCTCCGCCGTAAAGCTCGCGTAGAGCTCAAGAGCAGCTCCCAACACATCATAGCCCGGCCCCATATTGGCCGTCGTAGCAGGGACTTTTATCTTTATCATACTGCGTACCGTCAAATATCTGAGAAAAGTTTTTTCGTGTTTCGGAGCACCGCCTGCTTCATCTCTGCCTTTGATAATACCTCATCGTGGAGCACTGCCTTCGTCCTAAGCTTTGAAAGGCCTTTCGGTATGGGCTCTCCTGTCTTTTCAAAGAGAGCGTCCATCGCCTTAAAGCCGTCTCCTATCTCCGCTTCGAAGATGGCTTCGTAGACGTCTTTCGCAAATTTATAAGCGCTCGCCGTAGAGAGCACCACCATGGGCGAACGATCCTCTGGATGCTTTGCCTTGTAGCGCCTCGCTATATCGTAGGCCACGGCCGTATGCGTGTCTATGACCCTTCCATGCTCCTCATAGGCGTGTTTTATAGCCGTCTTTGCCTCTTCGTCCGTGGCACATCCACATTCAAAACCTTCTCTAAGCCTATCAAGGAATTTTCTATCTATCTTAAAGGATCCCTCTTCCCG
>CAZQFD010000126.1:0-3791 GCA_964592535.1 uncultured Lachnospiraceae bacterium
CGAGACAGAAGCCTGCCTCTATAATGAATCAGAGGAAGCGGTGGATTATAATGCTTGGTGGTATTGCTGTATCCCGATGACTGTCGTCAGGGAGGATAACCTTCCAATGCCTTTTTTCTTTCGTGGCGATGATGTCGAGTACGGCCTCAGAAATAAAAGACTGCCCATATTGATGAACGGTATATGCGTATGGCACGAACCTTTCGAAAACAAGTATTCGTCTTATGCAACTTATTATGTCAATAGGAATCAGCTCATAGCTAATTCTCTCCACTGCCCGAAGTGCGGCGCCATATGGGCGGCAGCGATACTTAGCTATAGGGTATTTAGGGAGATTCTATTTTTTAGATATAAAAATGTAGACCTGATCCTACGCGCCGCGGATGATTATATGGAAGGTGTAGCTTGGTTCAGCTCTACAGACGGGGAGACCTTGCATAAAAAGATCGTGAGCGCCGGATATAAGGCGGAGCCTGTCGCGGATCTTTCCGTGCCTTTTTTTCTTGACCGATACAAAGAAAGCCTCCGCGAAGATGACAGAGGCCTAAGACGCATATTGAGATATATATCATTGAACGGGTATCTTATCCCTTCCAAAAAGGAGGTAAAGTCCGTATCCATGGCGGCCGTAAGGCCGTATAATATATCGAGAGCAAAGAAAGTTCTCTACTACGATGAAAGTACGGGGAAGGGCTTCCTTGCCGAAAAGAGCCATATAAGGGCGCTTGGCTGCATCGCGAGGCTATGTATCGTCGATATGCGCCTTTTGCTGAGTTATGGAAAACTGCGCCGTGAATGGCAAGACTGCACTCCAAAGCTGTGGAGCCTCGAATTCTGGAAGAGATATTTAGAACTTGAATAACAGCTGAAAGAAATAAATCAGGCCCTTCAAAGCGATTCAAAGAGCTTATGTTTATCTTTTGTATCTATAGAGCATCCATCCTATGATCTTGTGTAAAAGCGACTTTAACTTTGCGGTCTATATCTGCCCCCTGCACTGTATCTATCGAAAAACTCTCTGTACGGGGTGTCAGGCGCGAATATCACACTGCCATGTACACGGCCGTTCGGTCCCGATATATCCTCAGGGATCCGCATATAATCTCCGTACTGATGGCGGAGCACTTCATCATATCCTACAGGCGCTCGAAATCGGATCCCTTCAAAAGAAAGGTGTACATGGTCCGAGAACCATGTCCTCTCCCAATGAACGTTATCTCTCCATGCGAGAGACAGATCCCCTACCATTTTTGTGGCATGGTCGTGGGAATACCTACCTAAGATACGCGCATTGAAATATCGAAAAAAGTCCTTGTAGGGGATAAATTTAAAGAAAAGACGGCATAGTCTAGTGCAGACCCTCCCTTTAAAAGACATTTTCCCGTAGTCATAGACGAAAACGTGGTCGAATATCTTCATGCAGATCTCGATGGATCTGCGGAGCCTTCTTTTAGCCCATCTGCCGTCCGGGAGCGCGTCTAACGGGAAGATGTCCAGGAATATACCTCGATCTATATCTCTGTGTGCGTCTTCTACGATACATCCTGTCGTTTTACTGTTCCGTAGCTGTGCGTGTGAACGAAAAAATCCGTCTTCACTGAGAGTGGTCTGAAAAAAGTAAGGAGCACTGAATTCTTTATCAGCTATGTCCCATAACCTGTCGTAATCCTCCCTCGGCATTATGACATCTACATCATCATCCCAAGGGATGAATCCCTGATGCCGCACGGCACCGAGCAGGGTACCGCCGTCAAGGAAATAAGCAAGCCCATTCCTATCACAGACATCAGCGAAGGCCTTTAAAAGATCCAGTTCTATCTCATGTACCCTATTTAGGACCTTTGGATCTATCTGAAGGTCATCCATCTCTTTTTTCTCTCAAGATCTCGACTGTCTCTTTCAGTCTTTCGGATATGGTCTTTTCAGGCTTCCATCCGAGCTCTTTCAACCTGTCCGAGTTCAATAACGCGACAGTCGCCTTAGAATATCCCATAGCTTCTACAGCGTCCGGAAGGTCAAAGATCACCTTGGTACCAGCTATGTCGGCAAGTATGGCAGCCAGTTCTTTGAGCCTTATGTCATATCCCTTATCCGCGATATTGTAAGCCATCCCTTTTTGGCCTTTGAAAAGGATGTAGAGCAGAGCTTCGACGGCGTCTGTTACATAGCAATAGGAATAATATTGATCTCCGGCGCTCTTTAGGACTATATCTTCACTCGATACGGAATTCTTGATGAATTGCGACAGCGCTTTGGTGTCAGACATCAGCATGGTGGGGCCGAATATCCTGCACAGCCTGGGGATCACTATGTCCAGACCATACGCGCTCATATAGGCTTGGCAGAGAGCTTCTCCGGTGCGTTTTCCCTCGGGGTAACCGGCCCGTAGCGTATTACAATCTATATAGCCGCATTGATCTTCGGAAAAATATTCGTTGCCTGTGAGATCCTCTCCGTATATCTCCACCGTGGATAGGAACATGACTCTCTTGCTGCCGCTCTTTACGGCAAGCTTGAGTATCTGCTCGGTGCCTGTCACATTGGTCATGATCGTGCCTATCGGATCGGTAGCGTAAGCCTTGGGGTGAGTATTACTCGCACAGTGGAACAGGTGATCGAAATGCGTATCTATATGGGAGCAGTTGTTGACATCCTCGATGAGCAGACTGAGATCTGCTCTATCTTTATAACAGCTGAAGCGCTCCAAAGCTCGCTCCTTTGAGCGTGCCATAGCATATATATGTATATCATGGTCCCCCATCCTTGACCGTTCCATCAACACGTCTACCAGCACTGTGCCTATCATGCCCGTGGCACCGGTGATGAGTATATTGGAACCTGATAACTCATGCCAAGGCAGCGGCAATGACGCTATCTTTCGGATGTCGTCTGTATATCGCTTATCTTCAAAGAACATATCGTTGCTCCTTACCCCTTTGACATGGATCTCAGCAGAGCTTTAAATAGATTCAGATCCTCTTGCGTCGTTATCTTTATATTTTTTTCCGATCCCGAAGCAAAATAGAGCGTCTCTCCAAGGTCTGCCATCATAGTGTTCGTATAAGAGGATCCGTGTATGCCGACCCCTGTTTCAAAGGCCTTCTTATAGGCCCATAGAAGTTTGCCATATCTATATGCCTGCGGCGTCGAGACCCGCATGATGGTCTCCCTGGGGATATAGCTCTCAGTCGTGAATTCATCCCGTTTGATGAAGATCTGTTCGTTGTACGGCATCGAGGTCACGGCATTGCCATAGAGCTCGCACTTGACTATGACGTCGGAAAGGACAGACTCGTCTACGAGAGGCCTTATCCCGTCATGTATCACTATCACGTCATCGTCCTGACATTCGCTCTCGAGAGAGTAGATGCCGTTTCGAATCGATTCCTGGCCTGTAGCTCCGCCGTTTACGACCCATCTAAGTTTTTCTATCTTATACTGTCTCGCGTATGCCCTTAGGATGTCATGCCAGCCTTCGATACATACGACGAGGATCGCGTCTATCTTCGGGTGCTTTTGAAAAGCCTCTAATGTATATATGATAAGCGGCTTGTCGTCGACATTGATGAACTGCTTCGGGATCTCCTGGTGCATCCTTTGCCCGGTCCCTCCGGCAAGTATGATAGCTACATTCATAAAGACTCCTCTTATCTGCTCGCAGATTTAAAATGACGCCAGATGTCTGAATAGGCCTCAGTATACAGCTCTCGATCCACCGATCGGTCAGAGCCGTCCTCTATCCTTCGTATGAGGTCTTTCGTATCATCGAAGAAAAGGGCGTGATCCTTAAG
>CAZQFD010000127.1:0-3457 GCA_964592535.1 uncultured Lachnospiraceae bacterium
CACATTTTCAAGGCTCCACTCTTCTATCGCCCTATCGTCCTTTCTAAACATCCCTTCTCCGGAACAGGGGGCGTCCACTATTATCTTATCGAAATAATGCGGCAGAGCCTTCCCAAGCTCCTCAGGAGACGCCGACACCACTAATACATTATCATAGCCCATGCGCTCCATATTAGAGCTGAGTACCCTCGCCCTTTTTTCTACGATCTCGTTCGCCACAAGGACGGCGGCCTTTTGCGCCGCCTGAGATGCCTTCCCACCGGGAGCCGCGCATAGATCCAGCACCCGCTCTCCTTTTCGGATGTCCGCCTTTTCGACACTTATCATGGCCGAAGGCTCCTGTATATAAAAAAGCCCCGCGTCATGATAGGGGGACTTTCCCGGCCTTACAACGGTCTCGTCATAGTAATAACCATTCTCTGCCCAGGGTACCTTCCTGAGCTTCCAGAGCTCCCTAAGCTCCTCTATCGTCTCGGGCCTTGCTTTTTTCATATTGAAATAAAGGCCTTTTTTAGGCTCCTCATCGAAGCTTTCTTTAAAGGCCTCAAATTCGTCTCCCAAAAGATCTTTTATGCCTGAAAGGAATCCCTCCGGGAGACGCTCGCTCTTATTTATCATATCATCTCGTTCATTCATTCGTGCCGTCCTCTTTTTCGGCGTCTTCCGGATCTTCGGGCGTGATCAGCTCGACCCCCATATCTTTCAGCTTTTCTTCGGCCTCGTCCTCATAGCGTTTGGGAAGGATATTATCAGTCAGCCTGTCTATCGCATCGGGTATCATGTCCAATAGCTTTGTGAACACGTCTTGGTTCTTTACGGTCACAAGCCTTGTACTGCCGCCCTTTACGATCAGTATGGCTATGGGCGAGATCTTAGCGCTCATGGCTCCCGCGCCGTTTTGCTTGGCGTTCCTCTCGAGCGCGCCCGAGGCAAGCCCCGCGCTCACTTCTATGAGCGGGATGAGCTTTACATCGTCGATATATATAGGCTCGCCGATCACGGTCCTTGAAGAAACCAGTCCTTCCAGCCCTTTAAAGAGCGCGTCTATGGTGACGCCCATACCGTCTTTATTTATGCCGACCGAGGCATGAAGCCCCTTAGCCTTTGTTTCGCTCTTTTTATCTCGCTTATCATTGGCGCCCATAAAGCCCTCCTGTCAGTGTCTTTTTAAAGGCTTTCCGTCTGTTTTTGCTTTCCTTTTATGGCTTCTATGCCGAAGCTCTCTCTTTTCGGATCGGCCTCATATTTTTTCGGAAGCGTTAAAAAGCTCTCTTACATCCTTATCGGACATGAGCCTTATCAAAGGGAATACGATATGTGAGAGCCTCAGCTTCCCTTTTATGTGAAGCTCTCCTTCTATCACGGCCTTATCGAATATGGGAACGATCTCCACGGCCTCCCCGTATGCGGGGTATAAAAATGCCGCAAGCTCCATCATTCTCGCCGTGTCATAGGGGTCTCCCGTGCCGAACGATACCATCCCCGTTCCCTTAGGTCTGAGGAGCTTCGCGCACATAGCTCCAAGCTCACGAAAGATCGTCCGAAGGGCGGCCTTGCGGCCTTCATCATCTATAGTCTTAAACGCGGCCCATAGGACGGCGAAAAAGCGCCTCAGCCTATCACTTAAGGCTTTAAACGCGTTTAGGAATATCCTTTCCACGGTCTTTCTCCTCAGAGAGGCTCGCTCTTATCATTTTTATCGCCTTTATGTTCTTCTCCGTCATCTTCAAGCCTCCCCTCTATCCTATAGAGCTTCATGCCCAAAAGGCTTATATAGCCCGATGCCGCTATGCCATGATGATAGCTTATCTCGCCTGAGATCAGCCCGAAGAACAGGCGGAGCCTTATCTTGCCGTCCGCTGTCTCGTCTTTATAGGAGCCGTCCACGCTATAGCTTATGGGGGAAAAGAGCAGAAAACAGACGACCACCGCGATGACCGCTATGAGGATCAGGGCTATGATGAGTATTGTCTTTAGGATCGCAACTATCAACGCTTCTTATGCTTTTCGGCCTTACCCTTGTCTTTGTCTTCTTTATCGGACTTATTGCTCTTTTTAGACTGTTTTTTTATAGTGTCTATGCAGAGCCTGAGAGCCTCCTCCGCGGCCTGTTCTCTTATCTCATTCCGGTCCCCATTGAAATGATATTCGTAGGCCTTCAGCTTGCCCCTGAAATATATCCCTATATATACAAGGCCCACGGGCTTATCTTCGTCACTACCGGGGCCCGCATTGCCCGTGGTGGATACCGCGATATCGGCATTGGCGGTGACAGCGGCCCCAAGAGCCATTTCCTTGGCTACCTGCGCTGAGATCGCCCCTTCTTTTTTCAATGTGGACTTAGAGACTTCTAAGGTACGTCTCTTAGCCTTATTTGAATAGGTAACGAACCCCTCTTTAAAATATTCGGATATGCCGGGCGCGTTTACAAGGCGTGCGCATATAAGCCCTCCGGTGCATGATTCGGCTACCGAGATATTGAGTTCCTTCTTTGAAAGCAGCTTAAAGAGCTTTTCCTCGGTCTTAGACAGCTTCCGGTCGTCCTTTTTCAAAAGCTCCGTTTTCGCCATCTCCATCACATACCTCCTTCGGTAATAAGCTTGCCGTTTTTCCTTATATAATCTATGAGTGAGACTATCGTAAGTATGAGCGCCGCAGCAGAGGATATTTCCGCGGCAAGCTCCAACGCCTCTCCCTTATACGGCAATATCAGCAGTATGCACATTATCATCTGGGTAACGGTCTTTAGCTTGCCCCATATGCTCGCGGCTATGACTACGCCGCTATCCGAAGCGACCAGCCTGAAACCGCTGATGATAAACTCTCGGGCTACTATCACTATCGTGACGATCGGGCTAAGGCTGCCTTCACAGCTCAGCAATATGAGCGCCGAGCAGACAAGGAGCTTATCAGCGAGCGGATCCATGAATTTACCGAAGTTGGTTATCATATCGTATTCTCTGGCTATGTATCCGTCTAAAAAGTCCGTGAACGCCGCGAGACAAAATACGAACAATGCGCCTATGCGGAGCAGAAAATAGCTCTCGCTCATACTCCCATTCCCGCCGGAGGAGAACATCGGCTCGCTCACGCTTATCAGCATGAGCGCCACGAATACCGGTATCATCAGAACTCTTAAGATAGTCAGCTTATTTGGAATGTTCATCTACAAATACCCCGATGAGATCATAGCCCGAAAAGTCCGTCACTTTCGCCTTTACTATGTCCCCGCACATAAGCTCTTTTTCGCGTGAGACATTTATATAGATACAGCTGTCTACGTCCGGGCCGTCCATATATGTGCGTCCCAGATAGATCGAGCAGCCCGCCGCTGGCTCGATGCCTGCCTCAGTAAGGGCCTCTTCCGTGAGCTTTCCGACTATGAATACGTCCGTGACAGAGCCGAGCCTTTCTCTTGAAAGCTCGAAGGCTATCTCCTGCTGTATCTCCATAAGCC
>CAZQFD010000127.1:3467-3770 GCA_964592535.1 uncultured Lachnospiraceae bacterium
ATCGCGCCGCCTCATTTTTATCTCCTCCGGCAGCTGACCGGGGAGATCTGCGGCCTTCGTGCCTTCCTCCCTCGAGTAGGGGAAGGCTCCCAGTCTCTCGAAACGAAGCTCTTTTACGAACTCGCAAAGCTCCCTAAAGTCCTCCTCCGTCTCTCCGGGAAAGCCCGTTATCATCGTGGTACGGAGCGCTATATCCGGTATTCGCTCTCTCAGTCTCTCGATCCGTTCTGTGATCTTTGCTTTGGTAGTGCGGCGATCCATCAGCTTTAGGATACGGTCCGAAGCATGCTGTATGGGTATATC
>CAZQFD010000128.1:0-3631 GCA_964592535.1 uncultured Lachnospiraceae bacterium
CTTTTGGAAGGGGATGGCCTCAGGCTTCTCAGGATCACATATAGTGTCGCCTATATGGATCTCGGGTATGCCCGAGATGGCCACTATGGAGCCCACGCTCGCCTCATGCATCTCTATCCTCTTAAGCCCGTCAAACTCATAGAGCTTTGAGACTTTCGTCCTGACGGCCTTATCTTTATCATGGTGGTTCAAGAGGACGACCTGCTGATTGACTTTTATCTTTCCGTTTGAGACCTTGCCGACGCCTATCCTTCCCACGAATTCGTTGTAATCTATGGTGGAGATGAGCATCTGAAGGGGCGCATCAAAGTCGCCTTCGGGAGCCGGTATATGAGAGATCACGGCGTCAAGGAGCGGATCCATGCTGTCCGTGAGCGCCTCGGGCTCCGTGCCGGCCTGACCGCTCCTCGCGGAGGCAAAGATGAAAGGGCAGTCTATCTGCTCGTCCGAGGCTCCAAGATCCATCAAAAGCTCAAGCACCTCGTCCACCACCTCATTCGGACGCGCTTCGAGCCTATCGACCTTGTTGACGCAGACCACTACCGGAAGTTCCAGCTCCATAGCCTTTCCGAGCACGAAGCGGGTCTGTGGCATGGGGCCCTCAAATGCGTCCACAAGCAGCACCACCCCATCTACCATCTTGAGCACTCGCTCTACCTCGCCTCCGAAATCAGCGTGTCCCGGAGTGTCCACTATATTTATCTTATGACCTTTATAGTTTATGGCCGTGTTCTTGGAAAGTATGGTGATACCTCTTTCGCGTTCCAGATCGTTGGAGTCCATCACACGCTCCACGACCTCCTGATTATCGCGAAAGATACCGTTCTGCTTAAGCAGAGCATCGACCAAGGTGGTCTTTCCGTGGTCTACATGGGCTATGATCGCTACGTTCCTTATGTCCTCTCTCTTACTTGTCATTTTTCTTCATACTCTCCGATAAAAGCTTTTTCTATATCAATACCCTCTGGCGCTTATCGCTCTTTCCGCGTATGGGCTCTCGGGATGCTCGCCTACTATGACGTCGAAGATAGCGTTCGCCTCGGTCATGCGGTCCTGGCGCTGAAGCAGTCTCGCCTTCAGATACAGAGCCTCAGGGTCGTCAGACTTTATACTGAGTGCCATGTCATAATATATCTCCGCCTGTTCCAGATCTCCGCCGTTCCATGAGTCGGTCCCGAGCTGCACTAGCTGGTCGAAGCCCTCATTCTGCATATATCGATCCACATCCTGAAGCATGGAAAGGAGCGGGTCCTCCGTGATGAGGCTGCGGTCCAGCTCCAGATAGCTCTCCGCCGCCGCTACTATATCGCCCTCGTTATAATCATTCTCTATGCTGAGTAAGGCCCTGTATATGGATATGAATGAAGCGTTATCCTCCTCGAATGCGGTGAGCCTGTCGTATACATCGTCATAAGCCGCGCTCATAGATTCGTACGCGGTCGAGAGCTCGGAGTATCGCGCATTAAGCTCATTCAATTCTCTGGAGTTCTCAGCTACGCGCTGATTGGCCTCCACATTTATGCTCCGTCTTACCGAGGGTATGATGAGCATGAAACAAAGCAAGAGCCCGAGCAATGCTCCTCCCAAAAGGTGAAGCACCGTCTGCCCCGCCGCAGCCTCTTTTTTCGTCTTAGGGAGGATGATGTCGTCATCCTCCATGCGGCGGTGCGAGAAGGCATCTTTCATCCGATTCTTCTCCACCTCAGCCTTCCCAGTGCGCTTTTTCGTCTCGTCCATGAGATAGAGCCCCAGACTGTTGTAGCGGTCTATCTTGAGGACCTTCATGAGCGAGCGTCCGGCTTTTACATTGTCCCCTTTCTCAAGATACAAAAGCGTCAGTAGAAGGTGTGCCTTTACATAATTAGGCTTTTCCCGCACCACCTGTCCGAGGGCGATGATCGCCAGATCCTCGGCCCCGTGCTGAGCCTGATCAAGCGCCTGATTGAACTTTCTTATGAGCGCCGCGTCCTTTACAAGGGCTCCGGCCTTTTTTTGTATCTCCTCTATATAACGAGCGGCCCTTTCGTTATCCGGGTCCAGGTTCTGGCTTATGATCCACTGCACCAGAGCGTCGGAGGTCTCCCCCATCTCATAATAAATAAGACCCAAAAGATCTCTTGAGTCCGTCTGATACTTATTGAGCTCGAGCGAGCGTTTCAGCTCATTTGCGGCACCCGAAAGGTCTCCGCGCCTTGCTTTTTCAAGGCCCAGATCATAATAGGCGTTAGAGATACCAACGATCAGTTCGCTATAGTCTCTCATGCAGATCGCCGGCTCCCGCAGAGCCTCGGAAAGGCTTGGTGGCCTCCGACATGAGACAGATCATGATGTCGTTCATATCCGTGAGGTCGGCCTTCGCTATCTCCTTTTCTATATCTCCCACCTCGAGCGATGGCTTGAATCTTTCTATCTCGTCCTTAAAATTTATCATCCTTTTCGGCTTTTCTCCCGGAGCCGTTTGAAGGCGGCGTTAAAGATATGGGAACATATTTTAGCATATTTTCTATCTGTTGTATAGTTTCGGGCTCTCACTGCCGTGATAAAGCACTGTCTTCGGCTTTTCTGGGACATATCTTCCCAACGTTAAGGATGTGAGCTTTTCCCTAAAGGCCTCGCTCTTCTTTTCGTCTATCAGGAAGCTAAGCGTACAAAGCTCGTCATAGGTCTCCCCGACGATGAAAGCGCCGCTCTTCGCCGCAAGATATCTGACCTCGTTTAAAAGGTCATATGAGGACCTTAGGGAGAAGGTCGTTCCAAGTTTAAGCTCTGAGGTCTTTGCCACGACGAGCGCTTCCTTTAGGGAGTCCGAATACGCTCTTACCAATCCTCCGGTGCCCAGCAGCTTGCCTCCGAAATATCTCGTGACTATACAGATCGTATCCGTGAGATCCGTGCCCCTTAATATGTCCAGCATAGGCCGTCCCGCGGTGCCCTGCGGTTCTCCGTCATCGCTGAAACGTTCATATATCTTAGCTTCAGACGTTCCGAGCCTTAGGGCAAAGCAATGGTGTCTCGCATCCCTATGTTTTTTCTTTACGGCAAAAAGGCTCTCCTTTACCTCATCCTCGTCTTTTACCGGATAGAGCTCCGCTATGAACTTAGACCTTTTCACCTCTATCTCCGCCTCACAGGGCTCAAGCAAGATCTTCATACCACGAAGCTCCTTTTTTCCGGGAGCTGAGTGAGGACTATACCGATAAACATTATCACACAGCCGATAAGCTCTCGTAAGCTTAGCGTCGAGCCCAAAAGGAGCCAACCCGCTATGACCGAAAAACAGGACTCAAGGCTCAGTATCAATGAAGCCACCGTGGGCTCCGTCCCCTTCTGGCCTACGATCTGCAGAGTATAACCTGCTCCTGAGCTGAGTATGCCCGCGTACAGTAAGGGCAAAAGCCCGGAACCTATCTCCCCAAGGCTCGGAGCCTCGATAAGCATAGAAGGGATGACGCTTAGCAACGCGCAGACCAGGAACTGTATACAGGATAATTTCACGCCTTCATCGATCCGCTCAAGAGATCTGTCTACGAAAAGTATGTGGGACGTGAAGAAGAAAGCACAGCAAAGAGAAAGGAGATCTCCTATATTTATATCCGAGAGCCCCTCCTTCGGTATACAAAGAAGATAGAGG
>CAZQFD010000129.1:0-3603 GCA_964592535.1 uncultured Lachnospiraceae bacterium
GCACTGAAATTATAAACTCTGCTCATGCGATCCTCCTCATCGATATAAAAATTTATCTCCCGCGTGAAAGTTAGTTTTCATTATATAACCAAACGTTGATTTTGTGAACAGTTTTGTCCGGCGAGCGGCTCGAATGGCAGCCAACAGGGGCGAGAGATCCTCGCGATCATGGGGCGAGCGGCCTATAAGCTGTCGCGTGGGCAAAAGCCACGAGTGAACGGCGCGAACTTGTAAATGGCAGCGGCCCTGACATATTCGAGCATTCGATATATCCTGCCCGTATGTCATGACCGACAGCGAAATACCGCTATGCTAAGGGGCTCATCACGAGCCGTAGGCCTTCGGTATCATATCCGCCACCTCTCTCGCCAATATGCCGTGCTCCGAGACCGCCTCTCCCGCGAGCCTTCCCGCCATGGCATGCAGATATACGCCTAGGGGCACGGCGTTTTCTATATCGCCTTTAAGGACAGAGCATACGCCTGCGAGCACGCCGCAGAGCACATCTCCGGAGCCCGCTTTCGCTAAAGCCGCCGAGCCTTCGATATTGATGAAAAGGCGTCCTCTCACATCGGAGGTGATGGTCACGGCGTCCTTTAGGATAACGTTCACATTTTCCGCGATCGCATAAGCTCTCGCCGACTCAGGGAGCGATGCTTTTATCTCGGATATGGTCTTCCCCGAGAGCCTAGCCATCTCTCCGACGTGAGGCGTGACGATCGATCTTTCCGAATAAAGCGAGGCCTTTAGCTTTGGATCCCCCGCGATAAGGTTCAGCGCGTCGGCGTCCAATATAAGGAATCTCGAGCTGTCTTTTTTCTCATTATAAAGCTCCGCAAACGCCTTGAGCAGAGCCATCATATCCTCCGAAGCGGAAAGTCCCGGGCCGACTATATACCTATCCGCCCATGAAAAGGCAGGTCTCAATTTTTCTTTTACCGTCTCCATATCCTCGTAGGAGTCGTACATAGCCTCCGGGAGCAGGGATTGGAGGATGCCCCTGTTAGCTTCGTGGCCGAAATATCTTACCATGCCGACCCCGGCTCTGTATGACGCGATCCCCGATAGATAGGCCGCGCCCGACATACCCTTTGAGCCCGCGATGATGAGGAGCTTGCCGTAGGTCCCTTTGTTGGCGTTGGGCCCGCGTTTTTTTAGTTTATATTTGAAATCATTTATGTATTTGTCTGAAGTTTCTATCGTATCGTAAATATCATGCGGTATACTCTCGATAATATCCTTAGGATAGCCTATATCAGAGACGATGACTTTTCCTCGATATATGGGGCCATTATAAAGATAAAGCCCCAGTTTACCGTAGCCGAAGGTCACGGTCACATCCGCTCTCACCGCCGTCTTAAACGAGGACTCAGCTCGGGCATTTTCGTTATCCGTCTCGCACAGGTCTGCTCCCGTATCGGGATCAAGGCCCGAGGGCACATCGGCAGATATGACTTTCGTCCCGCGACAGGCTTTAAGCTCATTCACAGCAGATATGAGATCTCGATAGCCGCCTTCTACCTTACGCTTTAGCCCTACCCCGAAGATACAGTCTACGATCACATCAGGCGCGCCCCCGGATATGACCGCTAGGGCCGCGGCGGAAGCGGAAAGCTTTGAGCCCTTAGGCTTAGACACCGTCAGTTCATCGACACATAAAGCGTCAGTATCGGCGATAATGCCGCCGAGCAGGTCGTCGTGTCTGCCCGTGTCGTCGGTGACGGCGCCAGTCATGTCATCGTCCGCACTCATATCAGTTGTCCTGTCGCTGTTTACGGTATCCTTTATATCACTTTTCGCGACATCAGCCACAAGATCTTCATATCGAACGATCACTACTCCCTCGCTCCTGAGACGGGCTTCGTGATAAATAAACTCCTCGGTGCGCTTTTCTCGACTGCCGATCGTTAAGACCCAGATCTGCTCATAGCCCGCCGCCTTCAGTATATAGGCGCTGTTTAAGCCGTCGGCTCCGTTGTTCCCGACACCGCAGACATAGAGGATACAAGAGCTTTTTCCTTTTTCATCTTTCGTAAGAGCTTCTATCTCTTTTGAGAGAGCCTCCGCTGCCCTCTCCATGAGCTTGAGCGAGCCTATCCGAAGTTTATCTATAGCATGATCATCTATCTTTTTAGCGAAGCTCCCGCTTACAAGTATCGACATATAAAAAGCTCCCTTTCATCTCGTCCTCAGCCGCAGATATCCGCGAGCTCCGGCATAGCGGCTTAAAAGACGACAGTTTATATCGGGCCTTCGGAGATCCGCAGCGCGGTCATTTAGGCGGCACGATGCCTTAAACAATTCTTAAAGCCTGAGCGCGTTGATATTGACCCATTCGCCCAAGCGTTCGATCTCTACTATCTCCCAGTTTTTATTACTCTTAAAGGCCTCCACGACCTCATCTTCCTTAGTATCTATGATCCCCGAGGTGATGAATATACCTCCTCGCTTTAGGAAACGATCTGCAGCACCTTCCTTCGCAAGGCTCACTACCACGGGCGCGAGTATGTTCGCCAGCATAAGATCATAGCTTTCAAAGCCAAGGCTCTCGCAGAGCTCCTCGTCGTCCAGGACGTTTCCTATGACGAGTTTAAAGTCCGAAGGCCATATATCATTGAGCTTCAGGTTCCTGTTTACCGCCTCGATACAGTTCTCATCGAGATCTGTCGCCACGACCTTTCCCGCGCCTTCCTTGAGCGCCGCCACTCCGAGTATGCCCGTGCCCGTACCCAGATCGAGCACCCGCTCCGCGCCTCTCACATATCGACCCAGCGCGCTTATGCACAGCTTCGTCGTCTCGTGCGAGCCCGTGCCGAAAGCCATACCCGGGTCTATTTCTATAAGCTTAAGCCTGCCCTCAGAAAGATCGTCTTTGTACGCTTCGGGTACGGCTTCCCATTCGGGCTTTATGAGTATATCCTCAACGGTGAAAGGCTTAAAATACTGCTTCCAATCGTTCATCCAATCCTTATCTTCCGTCTCCGACACCTCGATACTTCCCTCGCCTATGTCCATATAGGCGCGCATATCCGAAAGCTCTGCCTTAAGCTCGGCCAGCAGATCCTCTATCTCGGCCTCGCTCCAGATCCTGTCGTTTATCGTGTAGGAGGGATCCACATTCCCGCTGTCCATATCGTCACGCGCGGCTGTCTCGATCTCCGAGGGAGACGAAGGCAGTCTTAAGAAAAAGCTTACCTTGGATCGTCCGTCATCGGGCGAGAGCTCCGGCAGTACGTCAATGAACATACCCTTAGTCTCCTCCTCGCCAAGAGGTACATTGTCCTCTATCTGTACGCCTTCCACCCCCAGCTCATCGAGCACCGAGCTTATGACATCCTCAGCGTCTGTCGTCGTATTTATCGTATATTTTCTCCACTTCATGAGCGCCTCCGTATCATCTTGAAAGGATCCAGCTTCCTTTTTTACTTACGGGCACGGACCGAGGCCACGCAAGACCCTTCCTTGCTCAGCCTATTTTAGCATAGCCAAAAATCGGTTGACAACAAATTAAAATTATATTATTATGGACAAAGTCCGTGGGACATAGCGCTATCGCCAAATGGTAAGGCAACGGACTCTGACTCCGTCATTTCAAGGTTCGAA
>CAZQFD010000130.1:0-3579 GCA_964592535.1 uncultured Lachnospiraceae bacterium
GAACGTAAGCCATTGCCCCAGATCGTCATCATCATAGACGAGCTCGCAGAGCTTATGATGAGCTCAGGTAAAGAGATAAATCCCAAGGATGTGGAGTCTGATATAGTAAGGCTCGCTCAGCTCGCGAGGGCGGCGGGTATGCATCTTGTGATAGCCACTCAGCGTCCTTCCGTAAATGTCATTACAGGACTCATAAAGGCCAACATACCCAGCCGTATCGCTTATAAGACCTCCTCTGCCGTGGACTCAAGGACCATACTCGATATGGCAGGCGCGGAGACTCTTATAGGTTACGGGGATATGCTATATCTGCCTTCGGGCGCAAGCAGGCCTACGAGGATACAGGGGGCCTTCATCTCCGAAGATGAGATAGAAAGGGTAGTGAGCTTCGTAGCGGAGCAGAGCGCTGGCAGCTATGAGGAAGAAATCGAAAACAGTATAATGCGGCAGCAGAAGCTGGACTTTGCGAGTGGAGAGGCCTCGATAGCGGAAGGAGACGACAGAGATGCTCTCTTCATGGATGCGGGAGCACTCATCACAGATATGCAGAAGGCCTCCATAGGTATGCTGCAGCGTAAATTCAAGATAGGCTTCAACCGAGCTGCGAGGATCATGGATCAGCTTTGCGAGGTCGGAGTGGTAGGCGAAGAAGAAGGTACTAAACCTAGGAAGGTGCTCATGACGAAAGATGAGTATCAGATATTCAGAGAAAACGGAGGACGCTTATGAAGATCAAAGACCTATGCGCCGATATAAGCTACAGCCTTATCTCGGGAACGAACGATGAAGATATAAAAGACTTAGTATATGACTCGCGAGACGCAAGGGAAGGGACGGCCTTCATCTGCCTCGTTGGCTCTCATACAGACGGACATAAATATATCCGTGAAGCCTTTGATAACGGCTGCCGCTGTTTCGTCGTCTGCAAGGATACTAAGGACGTGGAGGAGCTTAAGGATAAGGCGACTTTTATCTGTTGCGAGGATTCCAAAGTGGCCTTTTCCTATATGTCGCAGGCCTATTTCGGCTATCCCGCGAGAAAGCTTAAGCTCATAGGCATTACCGGCACTAAGGGCAAGACGACCACGAGCTATATGATCGCGAGCATACTGAAAGCTGCGGGCGAGAAGGTGGGCGTCATAGGCACTATGGGCTGCGTGATAGAAGGCAAGTCCTATGTGACCTACAACACCACTCCCATAGCCTATGAGCTTCAATACCTGCTTTCCGAGATGGTAAAGGCCGGCTGCGGCTACGCGGTCATGGAATGCTCCTCATTGGGCTTCCTCTATAAACGCCTTGAGGGATCAAGGCTTGCGACCGGTATCTTCCTCAACCTGACACCTGACCATATAGGAGCGGCGGAGCATGAGAGCTTCGAGGAATACCTGTGGTCAAAGGCCATGATCTTCCCTATGTCCGAAAGGATGGTATATAACGCGGCCTCTGAGCACCTCGACGAGGTATTCAAAGAGGCGGGCGTGGATAGGACCGCGGAAAACATAGTCTCCTTCGCACTTGATAAAGACGAGCTTTCCGCCGACTATATAGCCGGAGAGCTTAACTATAAAACGGTAAGCGGGCAGAGCGGCATGAGCTTTTTGCTTAGCGGCAAAGGTATATCCGAGAGGATAGATCTGTCCATGCCGGGAGCCGTCAATGTGCAGGACGCCACGGCCGCGGCCGTGACCTGTCTCGGGCTTGGGATAAGCATGGACGCCGTAAAGGAAGGACTCTCAAAAGTCATGGTGAAGGGCAGGATGGAGACAGTCTATAATGAAAACGGAGTCAGGGTCATCGTGGACTATGCGCACAATGAGGACAGTACAGCCAATCTTCTCGACACGCTCAGAAACTACGACCCGGGACGTGTGATATTGGTATTCGGCTGCGGCGGAGAACGCACGATAGACAGGCGTATAGGCATGGGACGGCAGGCAGCTATGTATGCCGACTTCAGTGTCATCACATCGGATAATCCGAGAAGAGAGGATCCAGAGACCATCATAGATGATATAGAGGAGGCCTATCTTAAGGCCGGTGGAAAAGAGGATAGCTATGTCCGTATAACAGACCGCGCCGAGGCCATCTATCATGCCCTGAAGCATGCGAAAGAGGGAGACCTCATCGCTGTGATAGGAAAGGGACACGAGGAATATCAGGAGATAAACGGAGTGAAGCACCACTTCTCCGACAAGGAGGAGATACTGAAGGCTGCGGAGAGGATAAGCAATGAGGCTTGCCGCTGAGGCGATAGCGAGAGTCTGCGGTGGCAGACTCATATATGGAGACGGAAAAGCTGATGCCATAGCCATATCTTTAGACTCAAGGACGGCTAAGGAAGGAGATCTCTTTGTAGCCGTAAAAGGCGAACGGGTAGACGCCCATCGCTTTCTTGCGGAGGTCGTAAACCGAGACGTGAGCTGTATACTTAGCTCGGAGCATAAGTCCCTTCGGGATATAGAGGAGGATGAGGAGCTTTATAAAGCTCTCATAAAGGAGGACAGCAAGGTCTCCCTCATATCGGTAGACGATACGGTAGCGGCCCTCAGAAAGCTTGGGAGCTATTACAGAGACGAAAGAGCCGATATGCCGATAGTCGGGGTCACGGGCTCTGTCGGAAAGACGACCACTAGAGAGCTCATTGCGCTTTCCCTCTCCGCGGGGAAGAAGGTATTCGCTACTAAGGGCAACCGCAATTCCCAGACAGGGCTTCCCATGACTATGACCGAGATAGAGGATGAGGACATCGCGGTGCTGGAGATGGGCATATCTGCTGAGGGCGAGATGGAAAGGCTCGCCGCGATAGCAAAGCCCGAGACCTGCGTTATAACGAATATAGGTATATCCCATATAGAATATCTTAAATGCCGCAAAAATATCCTGAGAGAGAAGCTTCGCATAGTCACGGGCAGCGAAAAAGGCGTGACGCTCATAGTGAACGGTGACGACGATCTCCTTAAGGACATAGACGCGGAGTGCCTTACGGCTCTCGGCATAAAGGGAGGACAGGTGGCAGGGATATATCGATGCGGTCTTTCGAAAAACTGCGATGTGAGAGCTACCGACATAAGCGTAGACAGCGAAAAGACCGTATTCACGGCGGCTTTCTATGAAAGGCTGTGGGACGGCGAGCTCTCGAAGCTGCCGTATAAGAGCGTGCGTGTAAAGCTTTTAGCTCCCGGAGAGCATTTGATCTCGGACTCATTGCTCGCGCTCAGGGTCTGCGAGTGCTATGGGATAGATCTAAACTTTGCGGCGGAAAAACTTTCGACCTTTAGGAGTCTTGAGGGCCGGGGCAAGATAACGGAAAAAGATGGGCTCCTCATCATAGACGATTCGTACAACGCGGCCCCGGATTCCGTGAAAGCTGCGCTAAAGGTACTTGACGGCATGACAGAAAGAAGCCGGCGCACCGCCGTGCTCGCCGACATGCTGGAGCTTGGAGATAAGAGTATCGAGTATCACAGAGAACTCGGACGTTTTATAAAAGACGAGATCCATCATATAGATAGGATACTTTTGCTGGGCTCATTGAGCTCATATATATCGGAAGGCATGGACGGAGCTGAGACAAAA
>CAZQFD010000131.1:0-3555 GCA_964592535.1 uncultured Lachnospiraceae bacterium
TTATAAGCTCGATGAGCCTTCGTCCCATGAAGCTCTCGTCATTTACATTTTTTATGGAGGTGAATATCATCGGATGATGTGTGATCACAGCGTCACAGTCCTCCGATACGGCTCTTTGCACCACGCTCTCCGTGCAGTCGAGCGCAATGCAGAGCTTCTTCACCTCTTTCGAGGCGCTCCCGCAAAGAAGGCCCGGGTTGTCCCACTCGAGCGCGTAGCTCTTGGGAAAATGCTCCTCTAGCTTTTCGATCAGCTCTCTTAAAATAAGTTTTTCTCTCATATCCTCACCTCATTATCGTAATAATGTTAACATATATGATAGCATTTGTCGATTGGACAAATACAAAGGCGGACGGCCCTTCGGTGCCTTGGAGGTGCGGACATTTTTTTAGACACACACCTATACTCCTTCTATAATCTAGAGGGCTTAAACCTCCGAGTGTTGTTTTGATACGATCTCGGCAGTACCACTGCATATATTCGTTTATTTCATGGATAAATCCATCAATACTATAGTCATCCAAGCTCAACAGCCGCATAGGCTCCTCTTCGGCAGGTACTTTTGGGCTGTCATCTCATAAGGATCTTTTAAAATACTTGTGCTTAAAGCTTACGGAGTATAGAATAAAAAGATAGGAGATCCGTCTTTTTGCTTTATCGCCTTTTAGCTTGGGCTGCAAGACGGAGAGGCCCTTACCGGTCGTAAGGGATGATGGCCATATATCACGGCAGAAAGGAGCGGATATGTTTTCAAAAAACGTACTCGATATGGAAGATGAGACTGTCTCGGTGAGGAGGCGCCTTCATGAGGCCCCGGAGCTTTCCTTTGAAGAGTTCGATACGACGGCTTTCCTCGTTTCGGAGCTGGAAAAGATCTCGGGCATAGAGATACAGCGTCCCACAAAAACAGGAGCCGTGGCCATACTTAATGGCGGTAAAGGCGAAGGGCGCGTGATCGCGCTGAGAGCCGACATAGACGCTCTGCCTATAGAGGAGGAGACCGGCCTTTCCTTTGCCTCTAAGAAAAAGGGCGTAATGCACGCCTGCGGCCATGACGGGCATACGGCCATGCAGCTGAGCGTCCTGAAGCTTCTGGCCAAGGAGCGAGACGAGCTTAAAGGTGAGGTGAGATTCATATTTCAGCACGCCGAGGAGCTGCCGCCCGGAGGCGCGGCAGAGCTCGAAAGAGCGGGCGTCACGAAGGGAGTCACCGAGGTCTACGGCCTCCATGTACAGTCGGCCATCCCCACCGGCGTGTTTGGCGTGCGTTCGGGAGCTCTCACGAGCGCGACGGACAGATTCGATATAAAGATCCTCGGAAAGGGCGGACATTCCGCGTTCCCCGAGACCACCATAGACCCAATCGTCATCGCGGGCGAGCTGATAAGCTCCTTGCAGACGATCGTCTCTAGGAAAGTCGCGGCAGTGGATCCCGTAGTAGTCTCGATATGTATGATCTCATCCGGTACGGCCTATAACATCATCCCCGATGAGGTGAGCCTGACCGGATCTACCCGTACATTCAGCAATGAGACGAGGACCAGGCTCCCCGAGATCTTGGAAGGTATCGTAAAAGGGATCTGCGACGCCCACGGTGCGAGCTACGAATTCGACTTCTCTAAGGGCTATGCCTCTGTCATCAATGACCCCGAGCTTACAAAGATAGCCACCAGGGTCATCGAGGAGCAGTTCGGAAAGGAAGCTGTATTCGATATGTACCCTCTCATGCCCGGAGAAGATTTTTCGGCGTTTTTAGAAGGGCGAAAGGGCTTTTTCGTAGAGCTCGGCACCGGCAATGAAGAAAAAGGCAGTACCGTGCCCCATCATAACGGCCATTATATCATGGACGAGGACGCTCTCAAATACGGCGTCCAATATCTCTATTCGCTCGTAAAAGACAGGCTGTCCTGAGCGGGAGAGCTGCCGCCCGAAGGCGCGGTAGAGATAAAGCTATTTACGGGCCGCATAAAAACTGCCAGCAGGCAAAGCCTGCTGGCAGTAAAACTTATATTTTTCACTGTCTACTTTAGGGGGAGCGATCTAGTTCAGTGCGACAGCCCCTAAAGGCCTGAAACAGGCTCTCTTATACCCTTATCTTCTCCGCGAAGCCGATAAATTCCTCATTCGTCTTGGTGCGGTCGAAGAGATCCAGTACCTTTTCCACGGCGTCCTCGGGTCTTACCGAGGCAAAGGCCCTGCGGATATTCGTCACAGCCCTCTGCTCATCATCACTCAGGAGCTTATCGTCTCTTCTCGTACCGCTCTTAAGTATGTCTATAGCGGGGAAGATACGTCTTTCGGAGAGCTTCCTGTCCAGCACCACTTCCATGTTACCGGTGCCCTTGAATTCCTCATAGATGACGTCATCCATGCGGCTGCCCGTATCGATGAGCGCAGTAGCCAGTATGGTGAGGGATCCGCCCTCGCGCACATTGCGGGCGGCTCCGAAGAAGCGTTTCGGCATATAAAGCGCGCCGGGATCCAGGCCTCCCGATAGCGTCCTGCCCGAAGGCGGTACGACCTGATTATAAGCTCTCGCGAGCCTTGTGATGGAATCCAGCAATATCACCACGTCCTTGCCTCGCTCTACCAGCCTTTTCGCCCTCTCTATAGTCATCTCGGAGACACGCTTATGGCGTTCGGGAAGCTCGTCGAAGGTAGAAAAGATGACTTCGACGTTATCGCCCTTCACCTCTTCCTTTATGTCGGTGACCTCCTCCGGTCTCTCGTCTATGAGCAGGATGATGAGGTGCATATTTTTATCGCGCTTTACGGATTTTGCGACCTGCTTTAGGAGCGTAGTCTTCCCGGCCTTGGGCGGAGATACTATCATGCCTCGCTGGCCCTTACCTATGGGTGAGAGCAGATCCAGGACCCGAAGCGGCAGATACTCTTTCCCCGCCATCTCAAGGCGCAGACGATGATCCGGGAATATAGGAGTCATCGACTCGAAATGCCTGCGGCCTATCACCTTGTCGGCGGGCTCCTCGTTCACCTTGTCTATGTATATGAGCGCGGCGAAGCGTTCCGAGCTGGATCTGAGCCTGCAGTTTCCGCTTATGATGTCTCCCGTCCTCAGTCCGAAGCGCTTTATCTGTCCGGGAGCCACATAGACATCCGACTCCGAGGGGAGATAATTATCCCCTCTTATGAATCCGAAGCCGTCCGGCATGACTTCGAGTATGCCAAAGGCCCTATGCGAAGGCTGCGCGAGCGCGGCCGAGTCCTGAGCGTTCACTGAGGAGAGCGTGTCTTCCTCGGCTAAGGCGATCCCCGCCTCCCTTAGCTCCTCTTCGTTCTCGGTCTCTCTCATATCGGTCGGAGCGTCGACTCTTGGGAGCTTCTTTTCGCCCACTGTATCGCTTTTGACGCGCCGTGTTACACGGGTCTTTGCATGTTCCTCCGAAAGGCGTGCCTCAGCGTGCGCCTCAACGTGTCCTTTGGGACGTACTTCGGGGGCTCCTTCAGCCAGAGCGCAGAGCCTGTCTATGATCTCTGCTTTCCTCAATCCGCTGCATTTGATCTGCTGTGCTTTACACAACTCCTTTAGCTGTG
>CAZQFD010000132.1:0-3508 GCA_964592535.1 uncultured Lachnospiraceae bacterium
AGTGCGGGGCCTGCCGTACTGCCTGAGGAGGTACTTAAAGAAGCGGCCGATGAGATGTTGGACTATCGTGGTACCGGCATGAGCGTTATGGAGATGAGCCACCGCTCAAAGGATTTTGAGGACATACTTCATGACGCCGAGTTCACGCTTCGAGAGCTGATGGACATACCTTCCGGATATAAGGTGCTGTTCCTTCAGGGAGGCGCGTCTCAACAGTTCGCGGCCATCCCCATGAATCTGATGAAAAATGGCACGGCGGATTATATCATCACGGGCCAGTGGGCTAAAAAGGCCGCTAAGGAAGCGGAGCTCTACGGCAAGGTGCACCGTATAGCCTCATCCGAGGATAAGACCTTTTCTTATATACCCGACTGCACCGACCTCCCCGTTTCAGAGGATGCGGATTACGTCTATATCTGCCAGAATAACACGATCTACGGCACCCGTTTTCCTGAGCTTCCCAACACCAAGGGCAAGCTCCTCGTGGCCGACGTCTCCTCGATGTTCCTTTCGGAACCGATAGATGTGAAAAGCTATGGGGTCATCTATGCCGGGGTGCAGAAGAACGCGGGCCCCGCGGGACTGGTCGTATCCATAATAAGGGAAGATCTCATCACGGACGAGGTATTCCCCTCTACCCCCACCATGCTCAGGTGGAAGACACAGGCGGATGCAGATTCCCTTTATAACACGCCGAACTGCTATGCCATCTATATCTGCGGAAAAGTATTTCGATGGATAAAAAAGATGGGAGGCCTTGAGGTCATGAAGGAGCGCAATGAAAAAAAAGCCGCTCTGCTTTACGACTTCCTCGATAGCTCGAAGCTCTTTAAGGGCACTGTAGAAAAACGCAGCCGTTCCCTTATGAACGTGCCTTTCGTGACGGGAGACTCTGAACTCGACAAGCTCTTCATAGCGGAGGCGGAAAAGGAGGGTCTCAAAAATCTCAAAGGACACAGGACCGTAGGCGGCATGAGAGCCTCTATCTATAATGCCATGCCCTATGAAGGTGTAAAGGCGCTGACAGAGTTCATGAAGGATTTTGAGGCAAAGCATTGAGACGGATATGCTCGGCCGGACGGCATAGTTTAAGCTCCGGACGACAGCGCATAGCCGAACGATATTTACTTTTAGGCAGCTTTTTCCGAGGAGACGATGATGAAAGACAGGAAGATATATTGTTTCAATAAAATATCCCAGAAAGGCACGGAGTGCTTTCGCGAGGGCTATCGGCTATGCGAAGATATGGACGACGCCCACGGCATATTGGTGAGATCTGCGGATCTTCACGAGGTGGGTCTACCCGACAGTCTGAGAGCCATCGCGAGGGCGGGAGCCGGAGTCAACAATATCCCGTTAGATAAATGCTCCGAAAAGGGCATAGTCGTGTTCAATACGCCCGGCGCGAACGCCAATGCCGTAAAGGAACTGGTCATTGCCGCCCTGCTGTTCTGTGCGAGGGACATAGAAGGCGGCCTTACTTGGGTAAGGGAAAATGCTGAAGATCCCGATGTAGCTAAAAATGCCGAAAAGGCCAAGAATGCCTTCGCGGGCTTCGAGATAAGAGGAAAGAGCCTAGGTGTCATCGGCCTCGGAGCTATAGGCGTGCTGGTCGCGAACGCGGCCGTTTCTCTGGGCATGAAGGTCTACGGCTACGACCCCTATATCTCCATAGGCTCAGCATGGAACCTAAAGCGCGAGGTATATCACGCCGAGAAGATCGAGGAGCTCTATGAAGTCTGTGATTTCATCACGATCCACGTGCCTGCTACTAAAGATACGAAAGGGATGATAGATAAAGGAGCCATCGCGAAGATGAAGGACGGCGTAAATATCCTAAATTTTGCGAGAGACGCGCTGGTGGACGAGGACGATATGGCAAAAGCCCTAGAGTCAGGAAAGGTAGCCAGATTCGTGACCGACTTCGCGAACCCTAAGACCACTCACATGAAAAGGACTCTGGTCATGCCGCATTTAGGGGCCTCTACCGAGGAGTCAGAGGATAACTGCGCGGTCATGGCAGTGAAGGAGATACAGGACTATCTCGATAACGGAAATATAACGAACTCGGTAAATTATCCGGATCTGGACGCGGGAGTCTGCCAGACCGAATCGCGCATAGCCTGTCTGCATCGCAACATCCCCAATATGCTGGGGCAGATGACCGTCGTCATGGGCGAGGAGGATATAAATATAGCTACCCTTTACAACAGGAGCCGCGATAAATACGCCTATACCCTCATGGACATCGAGACGAGGATCACTGACGAGGCTCTTGCGAGGTTGAGAGCGATCAGTGGTATGCTGAGAGTAAGGATAGTCAAATGACAGGTGAAGAGAATGGCTGATATAAGACCCTTTAAGGCCCTGAGGCCGCGGACAGATCTCGCGAAAGATGTGGCGGCTCTCCCCTATGATGTATTTTCAAGGGAGGAAGCGTACGGATATGTGAAAGGTCGCCCGCTGAGCTTCTTAAACATAGACAGGCCCGAGACCGCCTTTCCGAAGGAGCAGGATATGTATGCCGATGTCGTGTATGAGCACGCGAGGGAGCTGTTTGAGAAAGAAAAGCGGGAAGGCGTATTCATAACGGACGATAGCCCTTGCTACTATATCTACGAGCTTGATTTTGAGGGACGTACCCAGACAGGTATAGCGGGACTCACTTCGGTGGACGACTACCTTAACGGGATCTGTAAAAAGCATGAAAATACCGTAGAGAAGAAGGAGCTCGATCGGATAAGGCACGTTGATACGCTCTCGGCTCAGACGGGCCCCATCTTCCTAAGCTATCATGACGATGAGCGCATAGACAGCTTGGTGGCTTCGGAAAAGCTCAGAGAGCCTCTTTATGACGTCATATCGGAGGACGGCATAAGCCATAGGATCTGGAAGATAGCCGGGGACGAGACCATAGCCAGGCTATCCGGATATTTTTCGGAGCTTAGCTGCACGTATATAGCCGACGGACACCATAGAGCGGCCTCAGCTGTAAAGGTCGCGCTTAGGCGAAGGGCCGCAGAAAGAGACGGCAAAAAAGGCTGCCACGAATATGACGGCTTTTTAAGCGTGCTCTTTCCCGATAAGGAGCTTAAGATATACGATTATAACAGGGTCGTAAAGGACTTAAACGGCTATGACAAGGAGACCTTCCTCGACACCTTAGCTAAAGACTTTGAGATAGCAAAGACCGCGGACGAGACTGTCGTGTCGGCGGCGGGAGAAGGCCTCGTATCGCTTTGTGAAAGCCGCTTCAGGCCTAAGAAAAAGTATGATATAGGTATGTATCTTTCGGGAGAGCTCTATATACTGAGCCTTAAGGCCGAAAGGCGGGATGAGGCAGCGAAAAGCCCCGGGCGCAGTCTTGATGTCTCGGTGCTTCAGGAACTTGTGCTTTCGAAGATCTTAGGGATCGAGGATCCGAGGACGGATCCCAGGATAGATTTCGTGGGAGGTATCAGAGGCCTTAAGGAGCTCATAGAGAGAGTAGACGCGCTTTCTGAAGAAG
>CAZQFD010000133.1:0-3457 GCA_964592535.1 uncultured Lachnospiraceae bacterium
GCTTCAAAAAGCGCATATCAGGCCGGCAATTATATTCAGACGGTCTTTCAGAGAGAAGGGCCTTTAGCCGTTTTTGAATCATCAAAAAAGAAAAGAGTTCATCAAAGGAGAGCCTCTCCACAGCCTTCCCGAGGACTTCTCTATCCTTCGGAAAATGCACCGAAAAAAGTGCCTCTTTCTCCCTCAAAAGTCCGTTTCGCTCCAATATCTCCGCGGGCATGAATTCTTCGGAGAGCCTTTCAAAGGCCTCTGACTTAAGCGCCTTTGCGACCGCCTTCATGACTGTCTTATTGCCAATACCGGCTCTCAGCGGATATATCGGCATGAGCCTTCCCTGATACCCCTTTTTGTAGTCCTCAGCTTTATATATCTTCGGCTGGCTCATGATGAGCCGCCCGTTCTTTTGATATACTCTGCCTCTGAATACGAAATGTGAGCCCACGCTCAAAGTCTTTTTTATGTAGGGCATGTTGTACCAAGAGAGCTGCAAGCTTCCCGTCATGTCCGAGATATGGACATTTACTATCGTCATGCCGTTATAACGGTTTATAGACGCGTCGGACCTGAGCACGCTCTCCACCGTCCCTATCTCTCTCGGGATCAGCCTCGATATGTCTTTAGGGGCTTCAAACTCCTCATACCCTCTCGGGAGATCCAGTATCAGATCCTCCACGGACAAGATACCGAGGCGCGAAAGCGCCCCGGCCGTCTTTTCTCCTATGCCCTTGAGGCCGGTGATCTCAGTCATATCAGCTATCACTCTACACTGACGATATAATAATATACCGGCTGCCCGCCGTATTGAAGTTCTACCTCGGCGTCGGGTATCTCTTTTCGTATGTCCTCACAAAGGAGCTCGGCATCGGCCTCCTGTATATCTTCTCCGCGATAGACGGTCACTATGCCGCTGTCGTCATCCCAAAGAGACTTCACTAATTCCAATGTAGTCTCATTCAGGATATGTCCCACTGCGGCGATCCCTCTGTCGCCTATGCCCATGATGTCGCCTTCGTTTATCTCTTTTCCGTCCACCTGAGTATGCCTTACCGCGTAGGTCACCTGCCCGGATCTCACAGTAGAGAGGCTCTCTGTCATAGCGGCAAGGTTCTCCTCGGCGTCCGTGCCCTCAGTATAATTCAGCATGGCCGTGATACCCTGCGGTACCGTCTTAGTGGGCACGACGAATATATTGACATTTTTATTCAGCTTGGCCGCCTGCTCCGCGGCAAGGATGATATTTTTATTATTAGGGAGTATGAATATATTGTCAGCGTTTACGAGCTCTACCGCATTCAATATATCCTCCGTGGAAGGATTCATGGTCTGGCCGCCCTCTATGACATAGCCTGCGCCAAGCTCCTTAAAAATCTCCGCAAGGCCTTCTCCGGCGCATACCGCTATGAAGCCCACATCCTTATGCATCTGCTTCGCGGGCTTTTCATCCAGCTTCTTTTCTGCCCGCTTTATGTGGTTCATGGCCGCGATCTTTGAAGCGTCCTTTATGAGCTTTTCTTCGTGCTCCTCACGCATGTTATCTACCTTCATGCGTGAGAGCGAGCCAAGCTCCAGCCCTTTTTCAAAGGCGAGGCCCGGGTGGTTCGTATGCACATGGACCTTTATGAGGTCTCCGTCGCCCACACAGACTATCGAGTCTCCGAGACCCTCTAAGTAAGCGGAGAGAGCGTTCGTCTCCTCATCTGAAAATTCGTGATCGCCCTGCACCATAAATTCCGTGCAGTAGCCAAACTCTATATCTTCCGTGGAGATATGCCTTTGTCCCGTCTCGATACTGTAGTTCGCGGAAGGGCCGGTGGTATCGAGCCTCAGATCCACCTCTTTTCCCTGCAGCGCGGCAAGCACGCCTTTTAGGAAGGTCATAAGGCCCTGTCCCCCGGAGTCCACCACTCCCGCCTCTTTAAGCACGGGCAGGAGCTCAGGCGTCTCCTGAAGGACCTCATCTCCGCGCTCTACCATCTTTTTAAGTAGTTCAGAAAGCTCGCCCCCTTCTTCCGCAAGGAGCACATAACGATCCGACATGCCCTTCGCTACCGTGAGTATAGTGCCTTCCTTGGGCTTCATGACCGCCTTATAGGCCGTCTCGCTCGCGCGAGCAAAGGCCTCAGCGAATACTCCCGCGTCCAAGGTCTCATGTTCGGCTGCCACTTTACAAAAGCCCCTCAATAGTTGCGAAAGGATGACGCCCGAGTTGCCTCTCGCGCCTCTAAGGGAACCGCTCGATATAGCCTTGCACACCGAAGCCATATCCAAAACCTCAAGCGCGTCCAACGCTCTTGCGGCCGACATCACGGTCATCGTCATATTAGTACCGGTATCCCCATCAGGTACTGGGAATACATTAAGTTCGTTTATATAGTCCTTGTTTGCCTCAAGATTTTTGGCTCCCGCGATAAAACACTTACTCAGGACTTCCGCATTCATGCTATCCATGCCGAGTATACTCCTCTTCTGTTTCAGTCTATCGGCTTAACGCCCTCTACGAAGATCCCGACGCTGCCGACCTTCATGCCGGTATACTCTTCGATCTTGTATCTGACATTTTCAATAAGATTATCCGCCACCGCGGAGATACTTACTCCGTAGGCCACGATGATGTGCACACTAAGAAAGACCTCATCGTCCTCGATCCTGACCTTTATCCCCCGATCCAGCTTGTCCTTCTTCAGCAGCTTCACCAGACCGTCCTTCATATTTACCGAGGCCATGCCTACGACTCCGAAGCACTCTATAGCCACAGACCCCGCATAGACCGCGATGACATCTTCAGAGATGTTGACATCCCCGAGCTGATTACTAATCCTTCCTTTCATGTAGTCCTCCTGTATGCGGAAAGCCCCAAACGGGGCGTCATGCTCAGTCCAAAATCAGGAGCCTCAACGCCCAGGTCTCCCTCCTTAGACCCTGATTATATCATAAAAGCATATAAATGTGAACATCGGCCCGATGCGAAAAAAGACCGACACCACTCGGTATCGGCCCCTGTCGATCTTTATAAGGATCTAAGATCAAGCTGTCTTTATGGCAGCTCTCTGAACTTTTCCTGACCTTAAGCATGAGGTACATACATACACTCTTTTGTTACCTGCCTCAGTCTGGATCTTTACCTTTTTTACATTAGGCTTAAAGATCTTGTTTGATCTTCTGTGGGAATGGCTGACCTTGTTGCCGAAAAGCACCGATTTCCCGCATATATCACACTTTGCCACCGGTTGCACCTCCTTACTTAATTTTAAACGCAAGGTGTATATTATCAAAAAGTGCTCTAAAATGCAAGCAGTATTAGGTATCTAAGCGGAAATTTTCGCGATATAAACCTGCGGAGACGAGGCCCGCCTCCTTTTCCTAAGATATACGATCCGCTTTTTAAAGATCCCGGCAGTATCCTTGCGATATAAGGGGAGCAGCACACATCCCGTGCCGAAGATCTCCCGCAGGGAAC
>CAZQFD010000134.1:0-3425 GCA_964592535.1 uncultured Lachnospiraceae bacterium
AGTATACATAAAACAAAAAATGGCGGTCTTTTTGAAGCTTTAAAAGAGAGTGATAAGGCACGGATCACAGCACCGTATATCATGGGGGTATGCACTCATCCTGCCTACAGACATAGGGGCCTTATGGATGAGGTGATGACGGATCTTATAAAGGGGCTTAAAAAGGGCGGTGCGGACTGCTGCTTTTTATTGCCTGTGGATAAACGCATATATCTGCACCTCGGCTTTGAGATCCCCTGCTTTATAGAGGATGAGGAGACGCTCGCTCTCCTATATGCGGACGAAGGACTCCGGACAGCATATTTTAAGGTGCTTTGAACATTGATATATCGGCATTTTTTACAATGAGATCTATGAAAAAATCATCTTGAAGTTGAGCCCCAAATTTGATATACTTTCTAACCGTGGCATATTACCTTACTCTCGGGCGAACCGAGGGTCAAAGACCGAAAGGAGGGACGTAACACATGAATAAGTATGAGATCACGGTTATTCTTAGTGCGAAGCTCGATGATGATGCCAGGACAGAGGCTATTGAGAGAGTGAAGGGTTATATCACTCGTTATAACGGCACTGTAGGCGAGATCGATGAGTGGGGCAAGAAGCGACTTGCCTATGACATCCGTCATGAAAGCGAAGGCTTTTATTACATCATCAACTTCGAGGGAGATGCCGAGACGCCTAACGGATTAGAGTCTCACATCCGCATTATGGAGCCTGTTCTCAGATACCTAGTCGTTAAGAAAGAAGACTGATATTTGAAGAAAGCGAGTTTTTATGAATAAAGTTATCTTAGTAGGCAGACTGACGCGAGATCCTGACATCAGATATACTCAGGGAGAAAACAGCATGGCTGTAGCCAGATATACCCTCGCGGTGGACAGACGCCGTACATCTTCCGACGGACAGAGAGAGGCTGATTTTATCGGTTGTGTGGCTTTCGGAAGGCAGGCTGAGTTTGCGGAAAGATACTTACATCAGGGTACGAAGATGATCATCACCGGGCGTATCCAGACAGGCAGTTACACTAACAGAGACGGACAAAGAGTCTATACTACGGATGTGATCGTAGAGGAGCAGGAGTTCGCAGAGTCGAAGGCAGCCTCTGAGGGCCGCCGACAGGAAAACTCGGGATCCTATCAGACATCCTCGAGGATGGACACCGCTGAAAATGACATAGGTGACGGGTTCATGAATATCCCCGACGGGGTAGAGGATGAGGGACTTCCTTTTAATTGATCGAGCTTTGTCTGTCAGACTTGTTAAGAATGACAGGAGGACATACCGATGGCATATCAAAAGACAGAAGGCAAGGAGGCCGGCGCAGCACGCCCCAGAAGGATGGGCGGCTTCCGCAGGAGACGTAAGGTCTGCGTATTCTGCGGTGAGAAGGCTAAGGCTATCGACTACAAAGATACGGCTACTTTAAAGAAATATATCTCTGAGAGAGGTAAGATACTTCCCCGCAGGATAACGGGTAACTGCGCGAAGCATCAGAGGGAGATAACGGTAGCTGTAAAGCGTGCGAGACACCTTGCTATGCTTCCTTACACGGTAGAATAAGCTAAGCATGCATGCCGCGATGGAGGGGGCTGTGCCTTACATTGCTCTAGAAAACACCGAGGTACTATCCGAGATCGGAGGGTACCTCGGTGTTTTTCGCGAGCGTGTTTTTGTAGCAGAGTTTAACGTCGATCCGATTGACGGACCTTCGCATAGCGGTTAGAATCAAATAGAAAGAGGATGAACACGACCCGCTGCATCGGGGATACTACATATCTTAAGGGGAAATAATGGAAAACAAAAAACAGGAAACTATCATCGTGATGGACTTTGGCGGCCAATATAATCAGCTCATTGCCCGCCGTGTGCGTGAGTGCCATGTCTATTGTGAAGTGCACCCGTCAACACTTCCTATCGAAAAAATAAAGGAGATGGCGCCGAAAGGCCTGATCTTTACCGGAGGCCCCAACTCAGTGTATCTTAAGGGCTCGCAGCAGGTAGATAAGTCGATATTTGAGCTTGGCATACCTATCCTCGGGATATGCTACGGAGCGCAGCTCATGGCTCATGTCTTAGGCGGCAAGGTAGAGACCGCCTCAGTCTCCGAGTACGGAAGGACAGAGGTAGAGCTTGGTGCCGGCTCGATATTGTTCAAGGGCCTGCCGGATAAGACCATAGCGTGGATGAGCCATACAGACCATATAACTGAAGCCCCGGAAGGCTTTAGTGTGACGGCTCACACAAGGTCTTGTCCCGTGGCGGGGATGGAATGTGCCGAAAAGTCTCTCTATGCCGTCCAGTTCCACCCGGAAGTAATGCATACCGAACATGGCTTTGACATGCTGAGAGCGTTCGTGATGGATGTCTGTGGCTGTAGCGGCGACTGGGATATGGGCTCCTTCGTACAGAGGAGCATAAAGGAGATAAGAGATAAGGTAGGCGGTGGCAGGGTGCTCCTCGCGCTTTCGGGAGGCGTGGATTCCTCAGTATGCGCGGCATTGCTCTCAAGGGCTATAGGGAGACAGCTCACCTGTGTATTCGTAGATCACGGCTTGCTTCGGAAAAATGAGGCTGATGAGGTGGACGCCGTATTCGGCGAAGACGGAGGCAGGGATCTCAATTTCGTACACGTAGACGCTTCAAAGCGTTTTTATGAAAAGCTTGCAGGAGTGACGGAGCCGGAACAAAAGCGCAAGATCATAGGCGCGGAATTTATCAATGTGTTCGAAGAAGAAGCGAAAAAGATAGGCTCCGTGGAATTCCTCGCTCAGGGGACCATCTACCCCGATGTCATAGAATCAGGGCTCGGAAGCTCCGCGGTGATAAAGTCGCACCACAATGTAGGAGGACTCCCGGAGCGTGTGGATTTTAAGGAGATAATAGAACCGCTCAGACTCCTCTTTAAGGATGAGGTCAGGACCTGCGGCCTTTCGCTTGGATTGCCGGAAAAGCTCGTGTATCGACAGCCGTTCCCGGGGCCGGGGCTTGGAGTCCGTATAATAGGCGAGGTGACACCGGAAAAGGTGAAGATCGTTCAGGATGCCGACTATATCTATCGTGAAGAGATAGCGAATGCCGGCCTTAGCGGGGAGATAAGCCAGTATTTCGCGGCGCTCACCAATATGCGTTCTGTCGGAGTCATGGGAGATTTCCGCACCTACGACTATGCCGTTGCGCTGAGAGCCGTTTCCACATCGGACTTCATGACAGCCACCGCCGTGGACATTCCCTATGAGCTGTTGCAGCGTATCATGACCCGTATAGTGAACGAAGTAAAAGGTGTCAATCGAGTCCTTTACGACATCACGAGCAAACCTCCCGGGACGATAGAGTTCGAGTAGACTGAAAATCCCTCGGAAGCCATGAAATTTCAAGGTTTCCGAGGGATTCTTTTGCCCTTTGAGTACAGTTTGAGTACATTT
>CAZQFD010000135.1:0-3395 GCA_964592535.1 uncultured Lachnospiraceae bacterium
AGCATGGCCTCTTTCTCCGCAAACCTACATTATCGTTTATTCTAACACACTAAAAATCATTTATAAAGTCTAGCGCGGCTATCTCCGTGTATTTTATGATCTACCTTCAGGTCTTTCGATCCTTCATCGAATCTCTGGATCAATACTTTTCCTTTAGGAAGCCCTTTCTATATGCGTCAAGCAGGGCTCTGAGCTCCTCGATCTGCCTTTTCAGATCCCGTCCTATATCCGTCTCCGCCACTCTCACCCTCGGCTCCATGACCTCCACAGTCTCTATGTTCGGCGTGGCCTCGCTCCCCTCTACATAAGGTCTATGCTCGGCGAGCGCGATAGACTGAGAATTATATATTAGAGTATAGCCCGCTATGCCGGTCTTTTTCTGATATGACTTCGCAAGTCCGCCGTCTATCACGAACAGCTTGCCGCCCGCCTTATAGGGGAGTTCTCCTTCCAGTCTCTTTACCGGCACATGGCCGTTTACGATGTGACCATGCTCTTTACTGAGCCCGAACTCCTCCAATATCCTGTCTACGACCTCGACCTCCCGGCTGAGCACATAATAAGGATCCATCTGCTCTCGCTTAAGCTCCGATCCCGCGAGGAAGCAGCTTTCAAAGGTAGCCATCTTATCCTTACCGAAAAGTGGCGAATCCTTTCCGCACCAGAGATACCACATAAGGTCTACCGCGGACCGCTTCCTTTCGTCTCCATCAGGCAGAAAATAAGCGTCCTTTATGCGATCGTTCAGCCTATCCATAAGAGCCTTTCCCGAGAGCGTCTCACCGTCTATCAAGAGCCTCGTGAAGCTCCCGTCCTCTTCCATGGGTATACAGCCGTGATAGAGGAGATTTCCGTTTATACACTTATAAATGGAGCCGTGCGAATACAAAAACATGACGTGGCGTCTGAGCATGGGGCTGTGCATAAAAGACGATCTAAGAGTTTCCATAAGAGCCTCCTCCTCCACGGTGAGCCTGTAGGGATCTTCGCGGTCTATGGTAGGAAAGCTCTTATCTAAAAGCTCATAGCTCATTCCGTCTATCTCCACCGTACCGCTGTCGAAGTCGATCTTATCCAGCAGTAGCCTATTATCCATATCGTATTCAGGGTGGCGCCTTATGAGTTGTCCTTCATATTTTAGCTGAATGATGGTTATGGCCTTATACATCCTCGCAGCGAGTCTCGCGTCTACGCGATCGTAGACATTCTCATCCAGAAGATGAGGCAGGAAGCGTTCACAGCTCTCCGAACCGTATACCCTTTGGGCAAACATGGACAAGCCACGCAGGTTGATCCCGTAGCCGTCCTCCAGCACATCGAAGCTGTTATAACTTATGGCCGTCCTCAGCACATTGCAGACGCAGGCCTCATTGCCGCAGAACGCGCCCATCCAACTGATGTCATGGTTGCCCCATTGTATATCCACATCCCGATAGCGCATGAGCTCCTCCATCACAAGGTCCGCTCGCGGGCCTCTGTCGAAGATGTCTCCGATTATATGAAGGGAGTCTATGGTCAGATCGTTTATAAGGTCGCAAAGTTCCTCTGTAAAGGAGGCAGCAGCTCCGTTTTTCACGATCGCGTCTATGATCCCGAGAAAGTAACCCTCTTTGTCCTTATCGGTCTCATCCGTGTGAAGCATCTCTTCCAATATATAGGCATAGTCCTCAGGCATCTTCTTTCGCACCTTTGAACGGGTATATTTCTTCGAAACGAAGCGACAGACGCGGATGAGCCTGTATATGGTCTCTTTTTGTTTGGCCTCATCCCAGTCAGGATCCTCCACACGCCGTTTCAGCTCTCGCTTCGGATAGTAGATGAGCTCACAGAGGCCTTTCTTCTCTTCCTCATCCATCTCGCCCTCAAAGACCGTGTCGATCTTATCCTTTATAATGCCCGATGACGAGCGGAGAAGATGTATGAAGGCCTTATCCTCTCCGTGTATGTCCGAGAAAAAGTATTCTGTGCCCTTCGGAAGCCCCAGTATGGCGTTTAGGTTCACGATCTCGGACAGGCATTTGCGCTTCGTAGGGAATCTTTCAGACAGAAGCCTGAGATAGCGAAGCTCGTACTCGTTTCGTTCAACCTGATAAGCGCTCTCCCTAAGATCCATCTATCTTACCTCCTTGACCCTCTCTTCGGCTTTCAGGACGGTTTTATGAGCGAGAGCAGTTCCATCGGCGTCTCTATGATCGCGTCAGCTCCATTTTCGCAGAGCTCTTCTTTGTCTCTAAAGCCCCATAGTACGCCTACCGTATACATACCCGCGGCTTTTCCCGTCCGCATATCCGTATCCGTATCCCCGAGATATATACACTCATGAGGCTCCGCCCCAAAGCTCTCTGCTATCCTCAAGGCCCCTTCGGGCGAGGGCTTTCTCGGCACATCTTCCGTCTGTCCCTGTACATAGTCAAAGCTTCCATCCGCGAACATCGTCCTTACTACTTCTTTAGACTGGGCGTCCGGCTTATTTGAGAGCACTGCCGTCTTTATACCGCGACGTTTAAGCTCCTCTATCAGCTCAGGTATCCCATCGAAGGGCTTTGCCTTATACATACAGTGCTTTGAAAATTCCTCCATATAGCTCTGAAGATAGTAGTCCAGATTCACCTCATCATGAGGATTCTTTATGGGTCTTTCCTCTATAAGGCTGAGCTCCTCAGGCTCAGTCTTTGCTAAGTATCGTCTTACCAGCTCTCTTACCCCGTCTCCAGCGTAGTAGCGAAAGTCGTCCCTTGGGAGCTGTTTCAGCCCCTCCTTACTGAGCGAACGATCCGCGCAGTAAGCTATAGAGGTCAGAGTGTCCATAAGTGTCCCGTCCAGATCGAAAACAGCAACCTTTATCATCAGAATCTTCTCCAGGTATTTTTTGAAAACAGCATCAACATCGGGAATATCTCCAGCCTGCCTATCACCATATCGATACTCATTACCCATTTACTGAGATCGGAAAGAGTAGAAAAATTGCCCGTGGTGCCGACTGCCCCAAAGCCGGGGCCGATATTGTTATAGGTAGCGGCGACCGCGGTAAAGGTCGTGACCCAGTCAAAGCCATCTAAAGAAACTATCAGCACCGAAACGACGAATATCACCATATAAATGAAAAAATATACTCCGGTGTTCCTAAGTACATCTTCGTCCACGGTCTTTCCGTCCATGTGCACCTTTTTAACTATCTCGGGGTGTAGGATCACGGATATCTCACGCTTATAAGCCTTCGCCATCATGACTATACGAGAGACTTTTAGTCCGCCTCCGGTGGAGCCCGCACAGGCACCTATGAACATGAGCAGTATCAATATGCCCTGCGAGAGATCGGGCCATAGCTCGTAGTCTGTAGCAGCGTAGCCTGTTGTGGTTATGATCGAACTAACGTGAAAAGTTGCATCTTTTAC
>CAZQFD010000136.1:0-3368 GCA_964592535.1 uncultured Lachnospiraceae bacterium
TATCGGATCCTTTCTACTACGATATATTTTATGTTTATCATCCCTTACAGTCAGTAAGGAAGTATCCATTTTGTTGCCTAAGCTTATTATAGCGATAGTCGTATCATATGTTCAATGCTCTCGGGCGACGATTTCCTAAACCGCGGCGACCTTCGAGACTTATAGCATCGTTATCATTTTATAATATCCCGCGCAGCTTGAAAAGTGTACCTTTAGAGAGCTTCTCTGTCGGCTATCCTGCCGCAGACTATGTTGAGATTGCCGTTACGGCAGCGGATCTCATCGATAAATTCCTTCGAAACGGTATTTTCCTTGAGAACAATATGGTAATCCAGCTCATAGAGGCTTCCCATATTGCTCGTTTTCACCCGCTCAAGGCGATAAGAGCTAGTGTATTTTTCCAAGAGGTCGTCAAACAGACCGTCGTAGTCCAGATTTTCGGGGATGGTTATCTTAAGCTCCCGTTCCTCGCCCTGTCTTGCCCCGAAGTCAAAAGCCGTGAGAAGCAGGACGAAACAGGCTATCACTGCGAAGAAAAGAGCCGCGAGCAGTACATAGCCCATGCCTGTGGCGAGCCCTATCGCCATGCCTAGGAATATCATGCCTATCTCTCTCGCCGTACCGGGAGCGGATCTGAAGCGTACCAGTCCGAAGGCTCCCGCGACTGCCACGCCCGCGCCGATATTGCCGTTTACCAGCATGATGATGAGCTGTACCGTGGCGGGCAGCATGGCGAGCGTGAGCACGAAGCTCTGGGTGCAGCTGTTCTTATACATACAGAGCAGGGCGGTGAGCAGCCCTAAAAGGAGCGAAGCGCCTGTGCATATGAGCATTGAATAAATATCTATCTCAGATCCGGTTATGATGGTCTCGAACATTTTTAAGATCTCCTAAATTTTAAGTTTATGGCATTTTTGCGGATCCCCAAAAGAGATCTCGCGGGAAGTTTTATGATATTTTGTCGATGTCTCGTATATAGGGACACATTTTCATGAAAATGTTGATATAATGATCTAGGTACGGACTGTACGGTTTATGATTTCAGCGTTCGTAGCATAGCGTTCGGAGAGGAACACAGTCGCCGCTTCGGCATGGAGATCCGTTTTAAGCGGATAGCCTTCTAAGCGGCTCCGCGGCCTGTGACAGTTCGCTGTCCTCAGCCTCCTTCGCTTTCACAAGCTTTGGGGAGAGGCGGGACATGAGTACTGCGCGGTGCTTTTCCAAGAGCTTTTCGCGATAGCAGGTGCCGTATTTTGAGAACGAACCGGGAAATATCCCTTCTTTGCTCAATGTTTTCGCTAGCCATATGGGGAGGGCTCCTCCTACCTTTATCTCCATGAGCACGAAGTCCTCGTCCATAAGCGCCTCTCCGTAGTCGCCCGCCGTAAGGTCAAGGTCATAGTCCCTCCAGCGAAGTCCCGTATCGAAGGTGATACGAAGCTCGGGATCCTCAAGGCCCGCGTAGGCCTCCCTGTCGTAGGCGATGAATACATTGGGAGAAGGCTCATAATACCGCATGAAATGATTTATCTCACGGCAGACCTGATCCTCAGCTTCGGGAACTTCCCCTTCGTGAAGATAGGCTGCGGCCTTGCGAGCGTTCATAGAGGTGCGCCGCTTATATACGACACCCTCGTATTTTTTCTTAAGCTCTATAAAGACTTGATCCTCAGGCTTCGGCACACCGTAGCTTCGCATACGCAGCTTTTCCTTATATACGGGCTTTTCCAGCGAAGTCCGTATCAGTCTGTCGTCCTCGGTATCATAATAGAGATTGCAGATGGTATATCTTCCGAACTCATCGCGGCGGATGCGGGAAGCTATATCGTCGAGGAAACGCTTTTGCAGGCCTTTGTTCAGTATATATTTCTTCTCATAGCGCATGAAGTTATATCGTACGGTCATGATCGTCTCCTTATAGCGGGGAAGCTCATCTTTGTAGAAAGGCCCTTTTATTTAGGAAGGATCAGATCCTAGTCCAATGAGCTTCGGGATATTAATGAAGTATACATAAAAGCCGAAGCGACCTCAGCGATAAACAGGTATAAGAGCTTAGCTTATCAAAGTAAAAAGAAATCCAAGGAAAAAGTGAGTTTTTCAGGCTTTTATATTACTGAGGCCGCTCCGACTGTGGTGAGCATAAAGGTCCAGCCTAAAGTGAAGTTAAAGGAATGAAAAAGAAAAGTGAATATTTTGTTAAACCTGAAGCCGCGGCGAAATATAGTCTCTTTCTTTAGCTAAGCTTTAGGTTTCGACTTTAAAAATAGAGCGTACGAAGGAAGATACGAAGGTACGCTGCACGGCAGGAGATCTCCTCCGATGAAAGCGTATCACGAGTAAATATATCGAGGCAGGAGAATAATATGTTGCATAAAAAAAGAGGAAAAAACTCGGCGGCGCTGATCCTTTCGATCGGGCTTATATTTTTGTTATCGGCATGCTCCGCGACTGCAGGGAGCGATACGACCGAGGCGGTGGAGACCTTGTCCCGAGATGAGATCGACCTTTCCGAAGCTACGACTATCGAGCTTTCGGACGAGGGTGTGACTGTCGAAGGCGACGGAGTCGAGGTCTCGGACGATACCGTGATAATAAAAGCCGCGGGGATCTATGCTATAAGCGGCGCGATGAGCGAGGGGCGCATAGTGATAGACGCCGACGGCGAAGAGGTGTGGCTCGCTTTAAACGGCATGTCTATAAGTTGCTCTTACAGTAGTCCCCTCTATATCTATAAGGCCTCGTCCGCAGTCATCTACCTTATGGAAGGCACGGAAAACAGTTTCTCGGATGGTGAGGCTTATATCTTTACGGATGGATACGCCAGCGCGGAGGATGAGGAACCCGACGCCTGTATCTTCAGCAAAGAGGATCTCGTGATAGAAGGGACAGGTACGCTCAATGTCTATGCAAGCTATAAAAACGGCATCACCGGGAAGGATACTTTAGCCGTATATGATTGCACTATCAACGTAGACGCCGTGAATCACGGCATAAACGGTAAAGATTCTCATACTATAGAAAATGCCGTTATCAATGTGACGAGCGGCGGGGACGCCATCCGTTCGACCAATGACACCGACGAGGAGCTTGGCTGGATCTATATAGCGGACAGCGAGCTTCATCTTACCGCCGGAGAGGACGGCATACAAGGTGAGACCGACGTCACTCTCTCGGGCGACTGCGCGATAGATATAGTCTCGGGAGGTGGAAGCGGTGCAACGCTCGGCGAAGATGAGAGCGCGAAAGGCATAAAAGCGGGCGTCGAGCTTAATATATCAGGCGGGACTTTCACGCTTGACTGCGCGGACGATGCGTTCCACTCAAACGGCTCTCTCTATGTGAGCGGAGGTAGCTTTGAGATAATGACG
>CAZQFD010000137.1:0-3312 GCA_964592535.1 uncultured Lachnospiraceae bacterium
TGAGGTAGGCTTGAAAGCGCACCTTAGTATGAGTGGCATGCCCGTGCTTATGCCGCCCAATATCCCGCCCGCGTGATTCGTGAGCATACGCACTTCGCCCTTGTCCATGCGGTAGCAGTCATTGTGCTCGCTCCCTCTCATCTCGGTCGCTCCAAAGCCCTCGCCAAACTCGATCCCCTTCATGGCAGGTATGCCGAAGAGGCAGGCTGCGAGCCTGTTTTCAAGGCCGTCGAACATTGGATCTCCATATCCCATGGGAAGCCCGCAGACGGCGCACTCTATCACGCCTCCCACGGAATCACAGTCCATACGCGCTTCCTCTATGAGAGCCTGCATGAGTTTTCCCTTTTCGGGATCGTTGCACGGAAAGTCGCGCTTTCCGGCCTTACGGAGCATCTCTATGTCGAGATCTACGGCGTCGTAGCGCGCTTCTCTCACATCGCCTATGGACTCTATATGCGCTCCCACATATATACCGCGCTTTTCCAGGAGCTGCTTACACACCCCGCCCGCGAAACAGAGCGGCGCTGTGAGCCTTCCCGAAAAATGTCCTCCGCCTCTTACGTCCTGAAAGCCGTGATACTTATGCTCCGCGACAAGATCCGCGTGTCCCGGTCTCGGGATCCGCTTAAGCTCGTCATAATCCTTTGAACGCTGATCTTTGTTATAGATCAGCGCGCAGATCGGCGCTCCGCAGCTTATGAGCCGATCCTCATCCTGCTCATCCCTTAAAAAGCCGGAGACTATCTCAGGTTCATCGGCCTCTTTACGCCTCGTAGAATATCCGGCGCGCCCCGGGGCGCGCCTTGTCATAAAGGTCGAGAGCTCCTTTAGGCTCACACCCTCCCCCGCGGGCAGACCGTCCATCACCACACCTATCGCCTCTGAATGTGATTGTCCAAAGATAGATATACGGACATTTTTCCCTATCGTGGATGACATAATTCCTCCCTATACATATATTATCGATCCTTTCTATGCTCTGTCCTTTGCTTTGGTCTAAGCTCTTAGGGCTCTAAGACTTCGACCTTCGCGCCGAGGCTCTCCATATCCTTATAGAAGTCCGGATAGGATTTGCTTACGGCCTCCGCTCCGTCTATGACGATCGGCTCCTCACAGCAAAGCCCTGCGGTGAAAAAAGCCATGGCCATGCGGTGATCGTTCGAGGAGGAGAGCGTCGCCCCTCCTTTTAGCCTGCCCATGCCCTTTATCTTAAGGCCGTCGGGGAGCTCCTCTACGGAAGCTCCCAACGCTCTAAGCCCCTTGGCCGCAGCGCTAAGCCTATCCGATTCCTTTATGCGGAGCCTTCCCGCGTTCACTATCGAAAAGTCTCCATTTGAAAGCGCCATATATACCGCGCATATGGGCACAAGATCCGGCACTTCCGAAGCGTCCATGACATAAGAGGGATCTTTATCGATAAACTTAAGTATGTCTATGATATGCTTGTCACCCTGGACGGAATCATCTCTCAGACCCTCTACTCTAAGATCCTCGCCTGTAAGCCGCGAGACCGCGAGGAAAAAGGCCGCGTTCGACCAATCTCCGTCCGCCTCATAGATCCCCGGAGAGATATAACCTCTACGGCCTTCCTCTGCTCGGTATAGATACCCATCCCCGGTCTTTTCGATCTTAGCTCCAAAGCGTCTCATCGTGGCTATGGTCATATCCACATAAGCAGCTGACTCAAGCTTTGTGCTGAGGCTTAAAGCGGAGCTTTCGCTCATGAGGGGGAAGGAAAGGATCAGCCCTGATATGAATTGTGAGCTTATATCGGCTCTCAATGTAAAATCTCCTGAGGAGAGCTTCCCTTTTATGTCCATGGGGAGCTTTTCCGAAGAGATATACATCCCGTGCCGTCGAAGCTCCGAAACTATCGGAGACATGGGACGTTCCGGGAGCCTGCCAAGGCCCGTAAAACGGGCAGCCGTCCCGAGAGCCGATACGACCGGGAGCAGGAAGCGGAGCGTGGATCCGCTCTCTTTGCAGCAAAGCTCCGGTTTAGTGATATTCACAGCTTCGGTCTTATCGGTGTCCGCTTGAGAGCCTTCCGAAACGGCTCCCAGCTTAATGGGGCACACCGAAAAGCCTTTTTTTTCATTGTCATAGCTTATCTTCGCGCCCAAAAGGTTCAGACAGCTCATCGTGGCTTCCATATCTTTTGAAAAGACATTCGAGCTTATAAAGCAGTCCTTATCCGAAAACGCCGCACAGATGAGCGCCCTATGTACATCAGACTTTGATGAGATAGCTCCTATGCACCCAATGAGCCTGGATCTTTTAACTCTTATCTTCAATATTTCGCCTCACAGCAATAATTTAGCCCTTTAGGGCTTTTCGTATCATCCGAAAGCGCTTTAACGTGCTCCGACCGCCTTTGAGAGCGCAAAGAGCTCTTGGAGCTTATCCGCCTCGGTCTCATATATCTCACACTCTCCGATGGTCCTGGGAAGGATGAGCCTTATCTTCGCTCCCGCCCTCTTTTTATCCGAAAGGGCGGCCCTCCCCAGCTCATCGGCCCCAAACGGCGTACTTATCGGAAGCTCGTTTTTTGAAAGGCATGCTCTCAGGAGCTCCGAGTCCTCGGCCTTCATAAGGCCTTTTGCGACGGAGATGTCGGAGACTATGACTATGCCTATCGCTACCGCGTGTCCGTGGCTTACGGAGAATGAGCTGAGTCTTTCTATCGCGTGTCCCGCGGTATGACCGAGGTTCAAAAACATCCTAAGCCCCGTGTCAAATTCGTCCTTTTCCACGAATCCGCTCTTTATCTCTACGGAGCGTTTTATCAGTTCCTCTATATGCTCTTTAACTCGACCTTCATAAAATATGTCGAATATCTCTTTATCCGAGAGCACCCCGTATTTTATGGTCTCGGCGGCCCCGTCCGCGAATATCTCCGCGCTGAGCGTATCAAGCGCGACAGTATCGCAAATGACCTGTATCGGCTGATGAAAGGCCCCTACGAGATTTTTCCCCGCGGGGAGATCTATAGCTGTCTTTCCGCCCACCGAGGAATCCACCGCGGCAAGGAAGGTCGTAGGGATCTGGACATAGTCTATGCCTCTTAAAAACGTGGCCGCCGCAAAGCCCGCCATATCCCCGCAAACGCCTCCGCCAAGCGCCATTATGAGGTCGCCGCGCGTAAGACCGCTCTCCGAAAGGAAGGTGAGGAGTTTTGTATAGGTGCCCATATCTTTGTTTTCCTCACCGTGTTTAAAGACGTGCTTTAAAGGCACAAAGCCCGCTTCCCTAAGGCTCTTTGCAACGACATCAGCGTAAAGCGGGCCTACATTGCCATCTGTTATCAGC
>CAZQFD010000138.1:0-3311 GCA_964592535.1 uncultured Lachnospiraceae bacterium
CACAATATTACCCGCATCCATGAGCGACTCATGCGTACCCGTATCGAGTCATGTAAAGCCCTGTCCCAAAAGCTCCACCTCCTACTCACCGTTTTTAAGATACTTGCGGTTCAAATCGGTGATCTCAAGCTCTCCTCGCTTCGAAGGCTTAAGGCTCTTTGCGTATTCCACGACTCGAGCGTCATAGAAATAGAGACCGGTCACGCAGTAGTTAGACTTCGGATGCTCAGGCTTCTCCTCTATGGATATGGCCTTTCCGTTTTCGTCAAACTCAACTATGCCGAAGCGCTCAGGATCATCTACATAGTAACCGAATACCGTAGCTCCCGACTCCTTCTGTGCCGCTCTTCTGAGTCTTTTCGTGAAGCCGTGGCCATGAAAGATGTTGTCTCCGAGTATCATGGCGACGCTGTCATTTCCTATGAACTCGTCTCCTATTATAAAAGCCTGTGCAAGGCCGTCTGGAGAGGGCTGCACCTTATAGCATAGGCTTATGCCGAATTGGCTCCCGTCGCCCAAAAGCTCCTGAAACCTCGGGGTATCAAAGGGCGTTGAGATGATGAGTATATCCTTTATGCCGGCGTTCATAAGCACCGACAAGGGATAATAGATCATAGGCTTATCGTATATGGGAAGCAGCTGCTTCGATGTGACCTTGGTAAGCGGATAGAGCCTCGTCCCGGAGCCCCCCGCCAATATTATTCCTTTCATGGCGTTCTCCCTATACATACTGGTTATCGTTATTATAATTAAAACATGCCTTGCGCGTCAATGGCGTTTATTCGGAAGGAAGATCCAAAGAAAAAGCATAGCTGCGAATATCATAGGCAGGCTCCAAATAAGAGCAAAACAAGGCTCAGAAGCTCAGTATGTCCGTGATACCAGGAGTGGGCAGCCCCGCCCCCTTAAAAAGCTTTTCTATGCTCTCTCTTATCTCCCTTATATAGCCGGGAGCCACGATCATTATTTCATCTGTAGGATCCAAGATAAAGCTTTCAGGCGAGACTATGGGCAGATGGCTTGCGGGAGCAAAGCGCCCCTGCTTAAACCTCGCGGAATCTATGATACAGCATGCATAGTCCCCAAGCTCCGTGGTGGAGGCTATGGTAAAACCTTGGTGCCCTGCGCCCCAAAGGGCAAGGGTCTTTTTTTCTTTTTCGAGTTTTTCTGTATATTTTTTTAGATTATAACCTATTCTTTTTTGATCTCTCTTTATTTTTTCGAATCTTACCTTAATATTCCCGGTATCGGTATCTTCAGTCAGATCTTTGTCTTTCTTAGGAGGCTCAAATCCCCTCCCCGGAAGCTTCCTTACCACCGCCCTCAGGGTATCGCCTATGCCTATGGGCCCGGCTTCAAGTATCTCAAAGCCGCAGGAGCTAAGCAATGTGTGTAGGGAATCAAGGTCATAATTTGCTATATGATCCCTTATGAACTCATAGTATTTGCCCTCGTTTAGGATATATTCCAGAGAGGGCACCGTAATGAGCCCGAGGCCGTCGTCCTTAAGACTCTCGTACATAAAGCGCACCATGGACACGGGATCGGGCTGATGCTCAAGGAAGTTAAAGCTCAAAACGCAGTCAAAGGAGGCTTTTACAGGAGTACCCTGGTCTCCGGGAAAGCCCTCGTATATCACGGCGCTATCTTTAAGCAGTCTCTTTGCCGTCTCTATATTCTCTCTTCCGTATTCCAATCCGAAGGCCTTAATGTCAAACTCCGATGAAAGTAGCTTAAGAAGATCTCCATTTCCGCAGCCACATTCCAAAAAGCTGCCTCCGTTTTTTTGATAGGTCTCAGTGAGCAGTCTGTAGTCGGCCCTCCTTAGGTCCTTCATGGTCTCGGAAAGCCCTACGGCCCTTATGACCTCCTTATAATAGGACACTGGCTCGCAGTCGAACTGGCATAGTCCACAGGTCTCACAAACATAAAGGGAGAGGTCTATGCCCTCGTCCCTTGAAAGCTCCTCTTTTTCAAGTATGTGCTGGGCCGAGGCCGGAAGGCCCGAAAAGCTCAGCACGGCCTTTTCGGGCAGCTTGGCCCCGCAGAGCAGGCAATGTGTCCTTCGTTTTATCTTTTCTGCCTCAATCATCAAAATTCAGCCTTTCCGACTCTACCACGAGCGGCCTGTGCATGACGCGCTGATTTATACTCAGTATGTATTCTCCGAGCAGTCCGAGAAAAAATATCTGCACGCTACCTATGAACATCATGCCGATGATGATAGGCGCAGTACCCGCTAAGAACCTGTCCCACCAGATGAGCTTCATGACGAGATATATTATACCTATGATGAAACAGATCGCGGCGCAGGCAGCTCCGACGAAGGTCGCCATCCTCAGGCCCACCTTCGTATAGGAGGTGAAGCCTAGCATAGCCGCGTCGTAGAGCGTATAAAAATTGTTATGGGTCTTGCCCGCCCGTCTCTGCGGCTGCTCATAGGGTATCTCTTTTCGCTCATAACCGAACTCCGCCACCATACCCCTCAGATACGGCGTGGGGTCGTCAGTATTCCTGAGCACCTCGATGAAATCCCTGTCGTAGAGACCGGAGCCGGTGAAATTCTCGATCTGGTCTACATCAGAGAACTTCCTTATGAGCTTATAATATAGCTTCCTCAACCTGTACATGCCAGGGTTCTCATCGCTTCCCGACTTTACACCTATGACTATCTTATAGCCGCTCTCCCATTCCTTCACATACTTCGGGATGAGCTCCACGGGATCCTGAAAATCCGCGACCATCTCTATCACACAGTCTCCGCTCACCTGAAGCATGCCGTAGAAGGGGGAATTGAACTGTCCGAAATTTTTCGCGTTGAAGATGGCTTTTATCTTTTTATTTTCGGCACAGAGACGCCTTAAGATGTCTCTGGTACCGTCCTTTGAGTCATTGTCAATGAATACAAGCTCATAGTCATAGTTTGAAAGCTCGCGTTCCATGATGTCGATCACAGAGCGGCTTATGGGCTCTACGTTCTCTTTTTCATTGTAGCAGGGAATCAAAATGCTGATCTTTTTCATATAGCTCTATCCCTTCATCTTCTTATCTCGTCTCTATCTCATGTCTTATGATGTCGCTTATGCCTTCTCTGAAGGTATAGTTTTCATTAAATGTATCATCGGTAAGCCGCTTAAGCTCCGAAAGCTCCGGCACGATAGAGATCGCGCCCTCCTTCGCCTCTCTAAAGCGCCCGAAGCGAAGCTCTCCGCTCCTTCCGGAAAGTTCTTTCGCGATAGCGCTTATCTCAAAGGCCTACTCCTTAAGCGGTCTCGTATCCTCTGAAGCCACATTCACCACACGAGCGACGC
>CAZQFD010000139.1:0-3303 GCA_964592535.1 uncultured Lachnospiraceae bacterium
ATTTTTTGAGACCTGCGAGAGTAAGCATCGTTCTCGTTGTTGCCATATATGCTTTTGCTCCTCTGATAAATATCTTTAGACGGCAGCAGTGCTCCCGTCTACATGCAACATTTTACAGGACTGAGGCCGTGTCTCACTGTCCCGGATCTTACGGCCTCGACCTCTTTTAAATGTTGTGATTTTGCCAAGGTATTATAAACTTAAGCTTACGCACTGTCAACCATGGCGTCCGTGACAGCTATAAGCTCCGTCATAGTAGAGAGTTCATTCACACGTCCCCTCAGCTTAGATGCATCTCGAAGCCCCGAGGTATACCAAGCGAGATGTTTCCTCATCTCCAGCATAGCGAGATGTTCACCCTTATGCTCCGCCATGAGAGCGGCATGGTGGAGTATCATATCCCGCCGTTCATATATATCGGGGCTGGGCGCGAGCTCCCCGGTCTCAAGGTAGATTACAGTCCTCTTTATGAGCCAAGGATCGCCTTTCAGGCCCCGCCCGATGGCCACAGCGTCGCAACCTGTCTCATCCATCATGGCCTTTGCGTCCTCCGGCGTATATATGTCTCCGTTCCCAATGACAGGGATAGAGACCGCTTCCTTTACCGCTTTTATGATGCTTCTGTCCGCCTTGCCCGAGTACATCTGCTCTCTCGTGCGGCCGTGTATGGTGATCGCGGCGACTCCCGCGGCTTCCGCCATCTTGGCGAACTCCACCGCATTTATATGCTTTTCATCGAAGCCCTTTCGAAACTTGACGGTCACCGGTTTTTTTATGACCCTGCACATCGTCTCAAGTATGCGATAGGCCAGCTCCGGATCCTTCATGAGCGCCGAGCCCTCGTGATTCCCCACGATCTTGGGTACGGGACAGCCCATGTTGACATCGATGATATCATAGCCCTCGGCAGCCTTTTCGGCCTGAGAGGCCATGATGAGAGGATCCGACCCAAAAAGCTGCACCGCCGAAGGATGGAGGCTCTTGTCTGTCTTTAAGATGATCTCATTGCCCTTGTTTTTATAGAGTATAGCCTTTGCCGAGACCATCTCGGTAGTCACGAGCGCGGCTCCCATCTCGCTTAGTATCTTCCTATATGAATAGTCAGTGACGCCGGCCATAGGTGCGGCCGTGACTCTGTTTTTCAACTCTATATCCCCTATCTTAAGGCTCAAATCTCGTTGTCCCTCCTATGAGCGATCCCCATCTTCGCCGAAAAAGGCTTCCGAAAATTCCTCAAGCTTCTCAAAAAACTCTCTGTTTTTCTCTCTCATCTCCTTTATCTTTAGCTCCGAGCCTATCTCATCTATCGGCTCTAAGGTGGCGATCAGGAGCCTGTGATCCTTTGAAAAGCTTATCACGATCCCTCCGCCTACGTCCGCGCAGTAGAGGACGCATATCAGCTTAAGCTCCTTCTTTACCTCCTCGGGCAATATACCGTATTTTTCTTCATTGAAATAATAGAGCATATTCGCGGCGTTCGCGCCGCAAAGTATGTCTGTCTCTCTCGGTCCTTTGTCCATAATGGCCTCTATCGTCAAAAATGCGGAGCTATACGGCTTTACGAGTCATATAGCTCCGTATGTATCATCTTTGATAAGATCAGTTTATCATCTGTGTCGCGACCATGAATTCTTCTTCAATGTCCTTCGTCATCTGAAGAGCTTCCTGTATATCGAGATCTATATAGCTTCCGTTCTTATAGGCTATGATCCTGTTAGACTTACCTTCTGCGAGCAGCTCCGTCGCCTTCTCTCCCATGATGGAGGCATATACTCTGTCCTTACAGGTAGGCGATCCGCCTCTCTGCATATGTCCAAGTATCGTGGCCCTCGTCTCCACTCCGGTGGCCGCCTCGATACGTCTCGCCATGGAGGTACTGTGCCCTATCCCCTCGGCGTTTATGATGATGTAATGCTTCTTGCCGCGTTTTCGAGCCTCGGTGATACGGTTCACGATGGCTTGTTCATCCCCATCATATCTTTCAGGGAGCAATATCTCCTCGGCTCCATTCGCTATGCCGCACCAGAGCGCGATATAGCCCGCGTGTCTGCCCATGACCTCTATGATGGAACAGCGCTCATGAGAGGTAGAGGTATCTCTTATCTTATCTATGGCTTCCATGGCTGTGTTCACCGCCGTGTCGAAGCCTATGGTATAGTCCGTACAAGCTATGTCAAGGTCTATCGTGCCGGGGATCCCTACGGTATTTATGCCCAGCGCAGCGAGCTTTCCCGCTCCCTTAAAAGAACCGTCTCCGCCGATGACCACCAATCCGTCTATGCCGTGCTTCCTGCATACCTCGGCACCTTTTTTCTGGCCTTCGGGCGTGGTGAATTCAAGGCACCTCGCCGTATATAGTATCGTACCCCCGCGGTTTATGCAATCGGCTACCGAGGCTCTGTCCATATCTACGATCTCCTCGGCCAGCAGGCCGGCATATCCTCTCATGATCCCTTTTACGGAGATCCCCTTCGCGAGAGCTGTCCGCACTACAGCCCTTATGGCCGCGTTCATTCCGGGGGCGTCCCCGCCGCTCGTGAGCACACCTATAGTCTTTATCTGTTTCTTAGCCATAGTAAATACTCCTTCTTTGAAACGCTCTAAGCTGTAGAGCCATGGCCGACGGCTGGATATATCCCTTGCCGAATACTTAGTTTACAACATAAACAGGGGGCTTTCAATCTTTTTTTGCCTCAGGTGAGTATTCCGGGCGATCCTGAACCGACATCCCGGAAGCCCAGTACCGCGATCCCGGCAAAGAAGAGGGGCCGTCGGTCTTCCTGCGGCCTTGTTTTGTATCCCCACTTTAATATCTTTTCATTGCCGTAAATATGTTTTTCCCGTCGCGGTGCTCATACGCGACCTCGTCCATAAGCTTTTTCACCATAAAGATACCAAGCCCGCCTATCTCTCTTTCATCTGCTCCCTTTGTGACATCGGGTTCAGGCCAGGAAAGCGGATCAAAGGAGACTCCCTCGTCCACGAAAGTAAGTTTTACGAGATCCGCGCCAATATCAAGGCTTACCGTCACATCTCCCGATCTGCCTTCATAGGCATAATAAACGATATTGCTGAATATCTCATCTATGACGACTGCGAATTTTATGCCTAGATCTATAGGACAGCCGGCTTTTTCAAGCCTTTCATTTATAAGATCTTCTATCAATCGTTTGTTCTCTACCTTTGCGGCTACGGTCAATCCTGCGTTCTCCATATTATCCTTCATGTCGGCTTTCCCCTAAATGATCTCTGTATTCAAGGCACAGCATAGTTATATCATCAAACTGCTCTGCCCCGTCGCTG
>CAZQFD010000140.1:0-3291 GCA_964592535.1 uncultured Lachnospiraceae bacterium
TCCTGCCGTGATCGTCTTCTCTCAGCCTAAATTCAAGATGATTTACAGCGGCCCCAAGACTCCTTTTATTCAGTCCCTCATCGCAGAGCTTTCTAAGCGTCTCAGCTATAACGCGCTCAAAGGCCTCTTTATCTTTTAGGTCGGCATTTTTCGCGACGATCTGGAAATACGGCTGCCTTATGCCGTCCTGGAGACCGCCCAGTATATCCTCGCCTATGCCGGCTTTTATGAGAGCCTCCGAAAGCGGAGCTCCCGCCGATTCAAGCAGCACGAACTCCAGCACCCTGAAAGCGTTCGTGAGCACGGGATCCAGCGCGGAGTCTATAACATAGCTCTTAGAAAGGTAGGTATGCTTTTCCTCTCGCTCTCTCTCCCCAAGAGGATAGTACCAAGTTTCGCTCTTAGGCTGCTTAAAAGGCTCTTGAAGCGTGACCTCTGAATGTACCTTCCTGTACTCGTAAACCTTTAGATAGTTTTCCTCGATCCACATCAGGCGCTCTTCCATATCCATGTCTCCGTAGAGATAGATATAGGAATTAGAGGGGTGATAATAGCTCCTATGAAAGTCCAAAAAATCCTCATAGCTAAGCTTAGGTATGTCCTTGGGATCTCCGCCCGACTCGAAACCGTAGGTGGTGTCTGGGAGCAGTGCGTTTAGGGTCCGCCTCTCGAGCACCGCGTCGGGAGCTGAGAACGCGCCCTTCATCTCATTATAGACCACGCCGTTATATATTAGCCTTCCGTCCTCGTTAAGTTCATAGTGCCAGCCTTCCTGCTCGAATATCTTCTTTTCCTCATATATCCGAGGGTGGAGCACCGCATCCAGATAGACATCCATCAGGTTTTTAAAGTCGATATCGTTGCAGGACGCGACGGGATAGACCGTCTTGTCCGGATAGGTCATCGCATTAAGGAAGGTATTAAGAGATCCCTTCACCAGCTCCACGAAGGGATCCTTTAAGGGGAACTTCTCGGAGCCGCAGAGCACGCTGTGTTCCATGATATGCGCGACACCGGTGCTGTCCTTCGGCGTAGTACGAAAACCGATATAGAATACTTTATTTATATCGTCATTTTTGATAGTGAGCACCTTGGCTTTAGTCCTTATGTGCTCGTACTCCGAGGCGACGCCCTTATCGCCTTCCAGCTTTACTTCTCTAAGCTTTTTGTAAGTCTCATCAAATCTTTTCAATCTCTCGCTCCGTTCCGCGTATATCAGGGCCCCAAGGCTCACATACGCCGATCTTTATAATATTATATCGCCTTTTACGTCACAGACGCTTAAGACTATAAGCCGCGAACCTGGCGCGGTCATTTTATGGCTCCCGTCAGGAAATCTCCTACCAATGCGCAGGCTTCTCTCACACACTCATGAGGAAAGAGCACGAGATCCGTGTCCGTGCCTATGCCAGACACGTCCCAAAAGCCATCGCTCTCAGCGTAGCTCATAGCCCGATAGAGGTTAAAATCGCTCGTAATGATCCCTACGCTTGGGATCTCTTCCGTTTCCCGGCTCTCCTTATGCTCATCGAAGTGCCGTTCTATCAGCCTGCCCGAATTTTGTATCTTTTCCCTCTCGGTCTTAGACACGGTCTCTATGAGCATATTGTCCTCGGGGATCCCTTTTAGAAAGAGATAATTATACATCGCCATGGCCTCGGGCACCGGCTCTCCGCTCTCCCGTCCTCCCGACAGTACGAATATGGTATCGGGATAGCGAAGATAGTACTCGTAGGCCTTATCGAGCCTCATCCTGAGCGAAGCGGATATGCCGTTTTCCGAGATCGTATCGCCCATGACTATCGCATAATCCACCTCGCGCACGCTATGCTTTCCCGCTTCATTCATGACGAGATACATGGTAAATGAGAATAATCCCGCTCCCAGAGCGAAGCTCGTATATATGAAGATATGCAGGAAGGACGGCAGGCTCCCCCTTCGGCTCTTACTTCGCACGCGAAATATGCCCATGAGCATAAATATCAAAGCCAACAAGATCCAGATCGGGCAAAACGCCGTCGAGATCCCGTTATAGGCCACGATGATCATGAAATATATCGTGCAGGCTCCCGAAAGGGAGAAAAATAAAACTTCCAATCTCCTGTACCTTTATAGATCTCTATTTTTTTCGATACGAAGGAGCTCCCCGTACTTAGGCTCCTTGGAAAGTCTTACAAGCAGCCGCTGTTTCGCGTGCGGACAGCTCTCCATGCTCTCTCCGCTCTCAAAGTCCTTTATCTCAAGCACTGCGCTCTTTATATTTAAGAGGCCGTGCCGCATTATCTCTATCTCGTCTCCCACTGAGAACTTGTTCTTTTGTATGAGAGGGGACCAGCCTCCTTGGAAGCTGTCGCCCTTCATGCCCAAGCCGCCTAGCTCTTCCTCGGAAAACCCGCTCCCCACCGTGCCCAGATAGGTATAGTCCTTTATGTATATGCTACTGTCATATATCTGCGCGTTCTCATCAGGCTTTCCGAAATAAAAGCCTGTAGTATATTCTCTGTGCGTGCATTTTCGCATCTCATTTCTATAGAGCGGGATATTAGCACGGTACAGCTCCTCCGACTCCGAAAGATCGTCTATCGCGCTCCGGTAGCACCTCGCAACCGTCGCCACGTATAGTTCTGTCTTCATCCGACCTTCTACCTTAAAGCTATCGATCCCAGCCTCGCATAGCTCCGGTAGGTGCTCGATCATACAAAGATCCTTAGAGTTCAGGATATAGGTACCCCGCTCGTCCTCCTCTATGGGGAGATACTGTCCCTCTCTGGTCTCCTCGCAAAGCGCGTACTTCCATCTGCACGGATGTGTGCAGGCTCCTCGGTTCGCGTCCCTTCCCGTCATAAAAGTGGAAAGGAGACAGCGTCCCGAATATGATATGCACATCGCGCCGTGAACGAAGCTCTCTATCTGAAGCTCGTCAGGTATGCGCTCTCTTATCTCCCTAAGCTCCTTAAGGCTGAGCTCCCTCGCGCTCACCACCCTCGAGGCCCCCAGCTTATGCCAAAAAAGGAAGTCTCCGTAGTTAGTATTATTCATCTGGGTAGATATATGAAGCTCTGTATCGGGAGCCAGCTCTCTCGCCATAGTGAATATCGCGGGATCCGAGACTATGAGGGCGTCGGGCCCAAGCTTTGCAAGCTCCCTAAGATAGGGCCTTACAGTCTCAAGATCTGCGTTACGCGCGAATATATTGACAGCGACATAGAGCTTTACGTTCCTTTCGTGGGCGTAGGCTATCGCCTCACTGAGCCCTTCTCTATCGAAATTATCGGCCTTTGCTCTCAGCGA
>CAZQFD010000141.1:0-3286 GCA_964592535.1 uncultured Lachnospiraceae bacterium
GAAGATATTCGGAGGCTCTGTGCCCAAGAACTACTTCCCTGCCGTAGAAAAAGGCATACAGGAATGTACTCAGAAAGGTCCTATGGCGGGTTATCCCGTAGTAGGGATCAAGACTACCTTGGTAGACGGATCCTATCACCCTGTGGATTCTTCGGAGATGGCGTTTAAGATGGCTTCTACTATAGCCTTCAAGGAAGGCTTCATGCAGGCGGATCCCGTGATACTGGAGCCGATAGCGGCTCTTAAGGTCACTGTCCCCGACTCATATACGGGCGACATCATGGGAGACCTGAACCGAAGGAGAGGCAGGGTGCTCGGTATGAATTCCGACCACCACGGAAAACAGACCATCGAGGCCGAGATACCCATGTCGGAGCTGTACGGATACGGCACAGACCTTCGGTCTATGACCGGCGGCTTGGGCGCCTTCGAATATGAGCTCGCGAGATATGAGCAGGCTCCGAACGATGTACAGAACGCAGTCATCGCAGCGGCCGCAGAGTCAGCGGAATAAATATAGCATCATATAGACCGAGTAAGAGGGAGCGACCGGCTCCCGTCCTCTCACACACCGCCGTTCGTACCCTTCGGTACACGGCGGTGTGCTTTATATCATCCTACATTTAGGATAGACCCGCCTATGAACTCTCTCACTATCGAATTTTGCGGGACGATCTCGGGAGTGAGCGGCAAGACATAGTCTAAGAATTTAAGCAGGCGTTTCGCCTCTATATATTCAGGCGCGGACGGGTCTATCCCGAAAAGCAGCGGCTCCGCGAAGCTCTTTATGACGGCCAGCTCATATATCATGGATGTATTGACGATGACGTCCGCCTGTTCCTGATAGGGAAAGATGTTTTCCTCCTCTCCTTTCCTCACATCGGGCCAGCGCTCAATGGTCTTTGCCGCGCTGTAGCCCCTCGTGCGCTCGTCCCTTATCATACGCCTCAAAAGCCTCATATCCGTCGTAGGTATGCGGTTATGTTCATCGATATTCAGCATGGTGAGCGCCGAGACATATATCTTATACTTATATTCCTTCGGGAGCTTCTCGGAGAGCTTTTCATTAAGGCAATGGATGCCCTCTATGATATAGATATCATCATCCGCGGGCTCAATGAAGTCACCCTTATATTCTCTTTCGCCGCTTAAGAAATCATAGTGAGGCAGCTCTATCCTCTCACCCCTAAGGAGCCTCAGCATATCATCGTTAAAAAGCTCCACGTCTATGGCGTTCAGCGACTCAAAGTCAGGCCTTCCGTTTTCATCTACGAGCCTGTCCTTGAGCCCCAGGAAATAATCGTCCACGGAGATGATATGAGGACAAAGGCCATGAGCCCTTAGCTGGATAGCAAGGCGATTTGCCGTGGTCGTCTTTCCAGAGCTTGACGGGCCCGCGAGCAAGAGGAATCTTTTATCTTTTTGTGAGATCCGCTTAGCTATCTCTCCTATATCCTTCTCAAAGACGGCTTCCTGCATGAGCACGAGATCCTTGGCCTTTCGCTTACATATGGTCTCGTTCAAGTCCGCTATCGTCTCTATACCTATCTTTTCGGCCCATCTAAAGGCGCCTCTCTGCGCCCTAAAGAGCTTATCGGAGGGCTTGAACTCGGGAAGCTTAGAAGGCTCTTTCATCGAAGGCAGCGCGAGTATGAATCCGTCCTTATATCGCTTTAGTGAAAATATCTTTATATAAGAGGTGTCGTGGCACATGGCCCCGTAGAAATAATCCTCAAAGCCGTCCAGCAGATAGACATTGACTCTCGACGCCCTCCTATAGCGAAAGAGCTTCGACTTATCAAACATACGGTGCTTTTTGAAGCTCTTTATGGCCTTTTCCACGGAGACAGCACGCTTTATGACGGGGATAGCAGCCTTTTCATAGTCCCGCATTTTTCGTTCCACGGCCTCGATAAGCTCATCGGTAAGCTCGAGACCTCCCTTCGGCTCTATGTAGAAATTGCAGCCTATCGTGAATTTTACGGAGACTTTCTCCACCTTATCAAAGCCGCAGATCTCATAAAAGGCTTTTAACATCATGAATATGGCCGTGCGCCCGTAGGTCATGCGTCCGGCGGGCGAGCCGTAGCCTATGAGATCCAGCTCCTTATCCGAATCGCAAGGCTTAAAAAGCTCCACGAGCCTGTTGTCCTTAAGGTCGTGCGCTAAAAGCACGTCCCCTTTTGTCATATCCGAAAAGCCTTCGGCTATCTCCTTATAGCTGCTGCCCTTTCGGAACTCTCTTACCGTCCCTTTATAGCTTATCTTCATCAGATCTAGTACCTCTCCCGTCTAAGTCATATCTCGTGGGCGTGACGAAGCTGAGCTTTAGGCGTTTTTCAAGCTTTCTCAGCTCCGCCGATATAAGCTCGTTCCTTAGCTTCGCGCCCTCAGGGAAGCGGTGTCTAAGCCCTTCCTCATAATAGTCCTCGTCCTCATGCGGCGTATGACCGTCCATGCCGCAGACATAGACCTTGGCTACCTCAAGCTCCGAAAGGAGCTTGAGCGCCATAAGGGCGGAATTATCGACGATCTCCGCGGCGGACATGGCAAGGCTCGAGAAATTCACCATATAGTCATAAACTTTGGCCTCTTTTACATTGGACGTGATGATACATTTAGCCTTCGTCCGCCCTTCTATACGCTCATAGCGGCGCATATTTCCGGAGAATATATAGTCCGGCGAAAAGTCATCCGCGAGGAAATTCACGGAGATCTTGATCAGGTCCTTTCGCCCGGCGTATGAAAGGATCTTCTCTTTATGGCTTATGAGGCTCCTTCCCGGAGCGAGCAGCATTATCTCCTTTTCGCAAAAGATATTTCTAAGCTTTGAGAGCGCCGCCCCATCTTCTATATGGTTTTCCATATATCTTCTGTAATAATACTCGGCCTTTTCCTTTGAGAATATCGCCTTATCTTCTTTTTTCATACTGCTAAGCAGCTCGTCAAGCCCCTTAGCCGTAAGGGAGTCCCTGCCCTCGAGGTAGATGGCGTAATTGGGATGACAGGATCTGCTCGCGGAAATATAGAGCGGCAATGAATATCCCCAAGGTCTGGTCCTATATATATCATTCAGATAGCGATCCATGATCTCGAGCATGGGCTCTATCCTGTACGCCTTTTCGTGATCCTCGTTCATATAGCCGGCGAACAGCTCGAGATCCAGGTTCCCCGCTCCTCGCCCCATGCCAAATACACAAGCGTCTATCGCGAGGTCTCGGTTCAGATCGAGCCCCACCAGAGCCTCGGCATTTCCGAAGGCCTGCTGGAGATTATTATGGGCGTG
>CAZQFD010000142.1:0-3270 GCA_964592535.1 uncultured Lachnospiraceae bacterium
TATATTCGATATGCCCCTTGCAAAAACATACGCCAGTATGAGTATCACAAGTCCGCAGGTTATGAGCGCGCAGGTCCACATAAGAGCCTGCATGACGCCTATATAAGCCTTTCTCTTAAACGAGAGAGGCTTATATATCATGCCAGATCCCGGGACAGCTTCCTTAGCCTTGTCTTTTCGACTCTTCTCCGAGATATTTATACCGATATCTATACTTATATCTTTTCCGACATTCATATCATTGCTCCTTGTCGTGCTTCATCAGGAAATTGAGCGCGGCGTTTATCATCATTATAAAAAGGAATAACACAAGAGCTATAGAGAACAATGCCTGTCTCTGCAGGCCTGACGAATAGGACATCTCGCTCGCGACCGCTGTCGTAAGGAACCTCACGCTGTCGAAAAGGGAAGTCGGCATGTTGGGAGCGTTGCCTGACACCATCATGACCGCCATGGCTTCGCCTATGGCGCGCCCTACTCCGAGCACTACTGCCGCCGCGATACCGCTCTTTGCCGCGGGGACGGAGACTCTGAAATAAGTCTCTACCTCCGTGGCGCCGAGAGCAAGCGAGGCTTCCTCATATTCCTTCGGCACGGCCTCTAAGGCCGTAAGGGAAACATTTATGATAGAAGGCAGGGTCATGACAGCCAATACGATGATCGCGGCTAAAAGGCTCGCTCCATCGGGCACATTGAATATCTTTCTGATCCCCGGAACAAGGATGAGCATACCTACGAGACCGTAAACGACCGAGGGTATGCCCGCAAGGAGACTGACAGCCTCCTCGATGACCATCCTGACTTTAGCCGGTGCTAGCTTAGCCGTAAATACCGCCGTCATGAACCCTATCGGAACTCCTATGAGCATGGCTCCCGCCGTGCCGTAAATGCTGGCCAATATGAAGGGTAGTATGCCGAATCGGGGCTCGGCGGCGGTAGACGCCCATTTCTCGCCGAACAGGAAATCGACTATTCCGATCTCCCGGATAGCGGGTATGCCCGCTATCACGAGATAGATCGTTATCATGAGCACACAGGCTATGGTGACTAAGCCCATTATCAGAAATATGGCTTGAACGATATTTTCGATCCTTCGTTTATTCATTATTTCCTTCTATCAGTGTATAGCTACGGCTCCCGCCTGAGCTATGAGATCCGCTACCTCGGACGACATCGCGTAATCATAGAATGCCTGCGCCTGCTTGCTAAGCTCCGTGCCTTCCATAGTCACGAGCACGAAGGGACGCTGTATCTGATAGCTTCCGTCTCTTACAGTCTCCTCGGACGCCTCTATCCCGTCAACGGTCAGGGCCTTCACTGAATCGGATACCGCTGAAAGTGAAGCGTAGCCTACAGCCGCAGGGTTCTGGGATACCGTGGTTATGACATCACCGGTAGAGGTGAGCTCCTGTCTGTATCGGCAGAGGTCCTCAGTCCCGGTGATAGACTCGAATCCGTCTCTGGTGCCGGATCCAGCCTCACGGCCTATCAGCACGATCTCTTCGTCATTGCCGCCTACCTCGCTCCAGTTAGTGATCTCGCCCGTGTAGATCTGAGCTATCTGCTCAAGACTTAAGTCGTTCACCGGATTCTCGGGATTCACTATCACTGCTATACCGTCTAAGCAGAGTGTCTCGCCTATAAGGCCCGCTTCTGCCTCGTCATCGTGCAGAGCGCGGCTCGAAAGCCCTATATCGCAGCGCCCTTCCTGGACCGCGGTTATGCCAGAACCCGAACCGGTGGGGTTATAGGTAAATGTAACGCCCGGATTTTCCAGTGTGAATGATTCTCCAAGTATGCCTATGACCTGCTCCATGGAAGTAGAGCCGTCTGTGGATACGGAACCGGAAAGCTCCGCCGCGGCTTCCGAAGTAGCCTCGGTCTCCATCTCTGCGGCGCTGCTCGTCATCTCCGCGCCGCTGGTATCCGTAACGGTCGTACTCTCCGCGGACGATGAACAAGCTGTCAGCGCGACCATAGCTAAAGCGGCCGCCACAAATATCGCCAATGATCTTTTCATAATAAGTTTCCTCCTAAAATATATATTATATATGCAAGGGCAAAACTTTGACCCCGCAGCTACCGGTAAGAGCCGCTCTATGCACTTCCGGTATTCATCCTCAAGCTTTATATCGCTTTCACCGTCATAGTAGCCCATATTTGTAAAATGAAGGAGCACGTCCGTGTATCATCTTTGCAAAATAGGTAAAGAAAATGTAAAACGCCCGGGGAAAGAGCGTTGCCATAAGAAAACATGAAAAACCCAGTAAAATCAATTATTTTTTAGGGCAGCGGAAAACGGAGCTAGTCAAAACAACTGAATGATCAGACAGAAATAGGGTGTTGTCAAGCATGACAACACCCTATGGCATACAGCTGTGTCGAACAAGTCGCTGCGCGTCCCGGTGCGAGCCAACGTCAACACCAGCACGTCGTCCTCGATACGGTAGATGAGAAGCCGGTCCGGCTGAATGTGGCATTCCCGATGCCCGATGGAGAGATCGATCGAATTCACAAAAAATGAGCGAGTTATTTTTTCATCGGCTGACTGAGATCCTGTCTCTGTTTTAATTCCTTTTTATGTGTACGAACATCCTCCCTCTTTCTCATTTCAGGTGCAGCTTCTGCTGCCACCAGCTCTGCAAACGACAGCTTTCGACCAACCTTTTCTTTCTTTTCCTTATTTGCCTCTTTCTCTCCGGAGATGGAAGGCTCCTCCGTTGCAGCTTTTTCCGGTTCGCCTTCTAGCCCCTTTTCTTCTTTTCTTGCAGCAGCTTTTTCCAGCGCCTCACGGACCTCCGGAATTTTTGAAGTAACCATCAAGGAGATACGCCCGCCATTTGCCTCTCCGGCAGATCCCAAAGCAAATTCTACCTTCTCGCCACGGCAGGCTGCAGCCATCACTTCGCATTTAGCCAGATCCTGGGTAACGGGATATTCCCGATATTTATCATTTAGGATCTGGCTGACCGGACGTCCATTCACCATTATCTGATCGTAAAGTTCCATTCCAAGAGCCTTCAGACTTTCCTGTTCTTCCGGCAAAAATGCTCCCTTTATGGCGGAATCAAAATTATCCACCGCACAATCCGCAGCCATCACGGAAATGTAGCGCAGATCCTGGTTTTTGATCAAGCCTCCTACCAGCCCGGGAACAGCCTCCTGCACATCCATCCGCACCTGACTGGCCGCCAGAACATTTCCTTTTATGGCTTCCGCCATCGCCTCCACAGAATCTACGGTGAGGCCATAAGGCTTCATGATCTGGTT
>CAZQFD010000143.1:0-3249 GCA_964592535.1 uncultured Lachnospiraceae bacterium
TGTACCAGTATCTCGGCGATCATGGAAGTCGTCGTGGTCTTGCCGTGCGTGCCCGAGACGTTTACGGCCTCGCCATAGTTTTGCATTATCTCGCCCAACAGCTCTGCTCTCGTGAGTATGGGTATCCTTTTTTCCTCCGCGGCCCTCAGCTCTTCGTTATCGGGATGGATGGCCGCGGTATATACGACCACATCCGGGGCTTCGATATTTTCCGCCCGCTGTCCTATCGCGACTTTCGCTCCTATATCCTCAAGATGGTCTGTGAGCTCGCTCCTTCGCATATCCGATCCACTTATATGAAAGCCCTCATTGAGAAGGATCTCGGCAAGCCCGGACATACTGATACCGCCTATCCCTATGAAATGTACATGACAAGGGCGTGAAAAATCTATCTGATACATAGTCATCTCCCATTGTTTTATCGAAATCTCCGCCGCAACTCCCTTAAGGGTCGCTCGACACCTCCGAAAGGTCTATTCAAGGCTTACATGGCCTTATTCAAGAGGAGACCCCGGAGGCCATAGACCAACCGGGGTAATTATGAAAAATCTATGTGCAATTATCCATAAAAACAAAGCCTTTCGAACTTTATTTTTATGTATTTAGTATAAAAATTGAATGTGAAGAAATTATGAACGAAACGAGAAATTTTTATTTGGCCGTAGCCGTGACCCTCGTCTCTCTGATGACATTGACCTTGATCTGTCCCGGATAAGTCATCTCCTCTTCTATCCTCTTTGCTATGTCTCGGGAAAGTATCACCATGTCATCCTCGTTCACCTCCGAAGGCACTACCATTATCCTGACCTCTCTTCCTGCCTGTACCGCATAGGACTTTTCTACACCTTTATACGAGTTCGTGATGTCCTCGAGCTGTTTCAACCTCTGGGTATAGGATTCGAGCGATTCACGTCTCGCTCCGGGCCTCGACGCGGATATGGCATCCGCCGCGGCCACGATAAATGAGATCGGGTTGGTAGCGGGCACGTCTCCATGGTGCGATTCTACGGCGTTTACGACCACCGCGGGCTCCTTATATTTCTTACAGAGCTCCACACCGAGCGAAACATGAGTGCCTTCCTGCTCATGGTCTACCGCCTTACCTATATCATGCAGTAGACCGGCGCGTTTTGCCATCCTCACATCGTAGCCCATCTCGCTCGCGAGCAGACCCGAAAGCTGAGCCACCTCTACGCTGTGCCTCAGTCCGTTTTGTCCGTAGGAGGTCCGAAACTTCATCCGCCCCAGAAGCTTTATGAGCTCCGGATGTATGCCGTGCACGCCTACCTCCAAGACAGCGGCCTCGCCCTCCTGCTTTATGGTATTGTCTACTTCTTTTCTGGCTTTTTCTACCGTCTCCTCTATGCGCGCGGGATGGATTCGTCCGTCTACTATGAGCTTTTCGAGAGCGACTCTCGCCACTTCCCGCCTTATGGGATCGAAAGAGGAGAGGACTACCGCCTCGGGGGTATCGTCTATTATCAGCTCGACTCCCGTAAGCGTCTCCAATGTCCTTATGTTCCTGCCCTCACGTCCGATGATACGCCCCTTCATCTCGTCATTGGGGAGCTGTACTACCGACACCGTGGACTCCGCCACCTGATCCGCAGCATATCTCTGGATGGCTGTCACTATATATTCTTTGGCCTGCTTCTCGGCTTCCTCTCTCGCTATGACGTCATATTCCTTGATGAGCTTCGCTGTATCGTGCTTTATATCCTCCTCTACGGAGTGAAGCAGCTCCGTCTTGGCCTGTTCGGACGTCAGTCCCGAAACCCTTTCCAGTTCGGCCAATTTCTTGTTGTGCAGGTTCTTTATCTCCTCCGAGCGTCTGCTCAGGCTGCTTTCTCGGGAATTGAGCTCCTTTTCCTTTCGGTTCAATTCATTCTGGAGCTTATCCGCGTTCTCCTCCCTTTTTAAGATACGTTGTTCCTGCTGCTGGAGCTCGCGTCTCCTCTCGCGCTGCTCCTTTTCAAACTCGTTCTTGTTCTTGAGGGCCTCTTCTTTTGCTTCCAGCAGAGCTTCGCGCTTCTTTGTCTCGGCTGTCTTTACGGCATCATCGATGATGGCGCGCGCCCTCGTCTCCGCTGTCCCGACTTTCTGTTCATATTCGCTTATGGCACGGCTCTTGCCCATACCAAACGCGACGACTGCCGCTACTGCCACGGCTATCACCGCGCATGCGACAAATATCGGTGCAGGCATCTGTCACACCTCCTTTTCAATATTGAATGTCAATGTTCACTATAATATGACTGATACCTGCGCGGCCCGGCTCCGCAGACAGCTTTTTGCCCCGCGGATCCGAGCGTATATATTTTAAAGTTTCCAAACTCTATGATCCCACCGCCTTAAATATAACGTCAAAGACAGGCTTTTTTCATCGAAAATATAGCCACATCCGATATAGACTGCGGCCAAAACTCCCGAAAAGCTTCGAAAACACAAAAAACAGGCATCGTTTATCGTAAAATACATCTAAAACGATCTTGATTATAGTAAAATTTTCATTTTAATTTTATCCTTTTTACAGAATACTGTCAAGGACAGTGCCTTTTTTGAAAAGGATCCTAAGATAAAGAGCTCGATCTTGCCTCCTCTGAGAACGTCGAAGCCTACTCCTTCACTGTCAACATCTACGCATCCATATATCTATACTGCGATCATCTTCCTATATCTGCCCATTCATATCCGCGAGGCGAACGTCTCTCCTTACAGTCTCGGTAAAAGGGACCCTAGGCCTATCTCAGTATTTTGCAAAATAAAAAGAGGACGAGGCGAATAAGCGCCCTTAGCCCTCCCCTTAAGTCGGTCTTTACTCAGTCAGCCTTAGCTCCCAGCTTGTCTCCCGATTCTTTTATGTACATTTTCAGCGCCGCGAACGTCTCATCAGATATGACATGTTCTATGCGGCAGGCATCCTCTTCCGCCGTCTCCGCGCTCACCCCCAGAGCCTCGAACAGCTTCGTGAGCACACTGTGCCTCTCATATATGGATTCGGCTATGCTTCGTCCCTTTTCCGTAAGATGTATGTGGTTGAATTCATCTATGGTGATGGAACCGGCTTCGCGGAGGCGTTTCATAGCTATGCTCACGCTGGGTTTTGAAAATCCCATCTCGTTCGCTACGTCTATGCTGTGTACCTCGAGAGACTTTTGTGAAAGCCTGAGTATAGTCTCTAGGTACATTTCTTCTGACTCGCGATTCTTTTTTACTGTCATGATCTCTTTTCCTTGTGGTATAATATAT
>CAZQFD010000144.1:0-3224 GCA_964592535.1 uncultured Lachnospiraceae bacterium
GATCCGTTTTATAATTTATCTCTGCATCGGATAGTTTCGATGGAAGTCTTACGACATCGGACTCCGGATCCTCTCGATCCGCAAGCTCTATAAGCGCAGCCAATTCTCTGAGGTCGCTTTCCTCCTTTGTGAAGCTCCTTGGAACGAGTGTCATCTTATAAAAGTACTCCTCACTAAGATCCTTATATTTCATGACTACACTCATTCCGGTCGCAGTCGTTCCTTCTATATCTTCATTAAATATTTCCCCTTCATAGCTTATGAGATCGCTGTCTTCCGGGAACCAACTGAGTCTGATGCCCTCATAGCCTTCTATCTCCTTAGGAAGATAAATCGAAGTCTCGATATGATCCAGATCGCTGTTATCTCCTGATATGATAAGCGGCAGTTCCTCCGCAAGCCTTGAAAAAAGCTCTTTCACTTCCGCTTCGGAATAGACCTTTTCCGATATACTGAAGCTCACACGCTGTTTCCCGTCTGAGATACCGTATACATCAAGCTCATACTCCTCACTTCCTTCCCCATAGAGGCTTCTTTCGATGATATAACCGTCTTTTAAGAAGCTTTCCGAACTCTCATTAGCATGATAGGCAAATGCCATAAAAAATCCGACAAAGACACAGAGGAGCTGCTTTTGAAATAGCTTATTTTTTTTAAAGCGGGCTTTCTCATAATTACGCTTCTTTTCGAAGCTCTCTGCCTTTAACATCACCGATCCCCCTTTTCGTTTCATGTATATACACGCGCTATACATCTATGTTCGTGATCTTGTTTGACAATAGAAAGGCTCCGGCTATCATGCAAAGGCCCAATGTCATGATACATCTTCCACTTATGCTCTCATAAAGCGGCGACATGAACTCCGGCGATGTGAGGTCGATATATGATACTATAAAGAACGGTATAGCCGTCATCACGCTCTGTTCATATTTAACTCCCCTTACGGAAGTCTTTATATCCTCCATGACCTGCGCCTTATCTCTTATCACACCTACACTGCGGTCTATTATCTCCTTCATATCTCCGCCATTCCTCTTTGCCAGAGAAAATACCAGCGCGAAGCTCTCGATGTCTTCATTACCGCTCCTTTCAGCAAGCTCCATGAGCAATACTTCGATATTCTTATTAAGCCCTATGCCATTCACGATGTTCCGGAGCTCCAGCTCCATGAGGCTCCGTCGGTCACCCTGCTTTACTTTTTCGCGATAGACCTCCAGAAAGGCATTTTCGGCCGAATATCCCGCGCTCAGGTATCCGCTCAACGAAACGATCGTGTCCTTGAATTCCATGCCCAGTCTTTCATCCCGTCGCTTCTTTAACTCGATCCTGAGGAGAAAGGGAGCCGCGAAGGAAGAAACAAAGAACAGTATGATGAATGCGATGAAGCTTCGATAAAAGACATATGCGGAGACGCCCGAAAAAAGTACGGCGATAAGTATAGAAAGCAGAAACTCGCTCATCTTGAGCGTATACTCGGAATAATCAGGCAAGGAGACCGATCCCTTTGATCTCAAGCTTTTCCGTCCTTTGCAGAGTCCCGACCTTTTGTAGCTTATTCGTTTTGCTGTCATGATCGTATATCTTTCCCAATCTTATGTTTCCATCTTTATATCCTTGCATCTCTGATATCTCTACGACCTTCCGAGATCCATCCGGCATACGCCTGAGATGAACGAATATATCTATAGCCGAAGCGATCCTTTGTCTTATAGAATCTATCGGTATATCCATGCCCATGAGCACCATGGATTCAAAGCGATTCACCATATCAGCGGTGGAATTGGCATGGCCGGTAGATAAGGCACCGTCATGTCCGGTATTTTGAGCGGTCAGCATATCCGCCGCTTCCTCGCCTCGTACCTCACCTACTATTATCCTGTCGGGGCGCATACGAAGCGCCGCTTTTATAAGCATAGACATGCTTATCTCGCCCTCACCTTCACTATTTTTATTTCGCGTCTCCAGTCTAACCAGATTAGGGATGTTTTGTATCTGAAGTTCAGCGCTGTCCTCTATGGTGATAAGTCTTTCATGCTTAGGAATAAATTCACAAAGAGCGTTTAGAAAAGTAGATTTGCCCGATGCCGTACCTCCCGAGATGAATATGTTGTATCCGGCATGTACAAGTATCTCAAGGAGATCCGCAGCCTCTTTCGTGATAGTGCCACTTTTTATCATCCTTTCCATACCTATCTGCTCCGGGAATTTTCTGATAGTCATCACAGGGCCGTTCAACGCTATGGGAGGCAGTACTATATGCACTCGGGAACCATCTTCTCTCAGCATGGCATCCACGATCGGAGAGGATGTGTTCACGGTCCTGTTGATGCGGCTTACGATCTGCTGTATTATGTCCTCCAATTTTTCACTGCTTTGGAATCCTCTGTCTAGGCGCAGTATCTTACCTCTCCTTTCCACAAATATATCATCAGGACCGTTTACCATGATCTCCGTGATACTGCTGTCATCAAGAAGCTCCTGAAGCAGGTCTAATCGCCTGAAGCTATTGAACAGCAAAGATCTAAGCCGCAACTTTTCCTGTAGTGAAAGATAAACCTGTGAGGCCGCTATGTTCAGCTCCTCATCGACAAGCTCATATATTTTTTTGTCTGAGGCTGTGCCCAACTCACCGAGACGCCTGGCTATGCGTTCTCTGAGCCTCTCTTCCGGATCCTCGCCACCATCGGGAATGGTGGTGAATGAAGCGCTGTCATTAATGGCTTTTTCGGCTATGTCTCTTTTCTTCATAGTCTTAAAGATGCCCTTTCATATACGCGTCCGTCTTAGCTATATCAGCCTAAGGCCATCGTCTATAGGCGAGATCGGTAATGTGATAAAGTTCTGTGGGAATAATAAGGATAACGAAATGATAGGATCAGAGGCCGAATGGGATCATACTACCGGAAGCTCTGAGGATGCTTTTGACTCTGTCAAAACGACTCTCGTATGTGACCTATATAATGTATCTGCCGTGAACAGCATTATCTATAAGTGAAATGCTATATAAAAGCTTTAACTGTACAAATTCGTTAGGATGTCGAAAAGCCCGAATGGCTTTCTCTTAATCAAGAACCTTTGAATCCTTAGAAATGTATCTTGAATTTTAATAGATAAAGGCGTTTCAGTCAAGATGATTTTCGCCGTGAATATCGACAAAAAATTTCAGCACTTTTGTGGACTGTGTCCTATAAAAATCTATACCCGACCATACATCGGGATACGAT